>JBQCFA010000075.1:0-8025 GCA_051959695.1 Rhizobiaceae bacterium | reverse complement strand
AACGCGCGGCGGAAATGGGATTTTCCGCCGTGCGGCTGGACACCAACAAATCTCTCACCGAGGCGCAGGCGCTCTACCGCAAGCTCGGCTATCGCGAGATCGGCCGCTACAACGACAATCCCTATGCCGGCCATTTCTTCGAGAAGCGGCTTTAGCCTCTTCCCGTGGTTGCCTGGGCCGTTGCTGCTGAGTTTTGCTCCAAGAGAAACGCTCCCATGCGCTCCAGCGCCCTGAGGATGTTCTCCTCGGAATTGGCGTAGGAGAGGCGGAGATAGCCTTCGCCGAGGACGCCGAAATCCGGCCCGCCGATGAGCGCTACGCCGGCCTGATCGAGCAGCGCGGAGGCAAGCTTCTTCGCCTTCCAGCCGGTGCCGGAAATGTTCGGGAAGGCGTAGAAGGCGCCCTTCGGGGTGATGCAGGTTACGCCGGGCAGATCGTTCAGGCCTTCCACGACGACATGCCGGCGCCGATCGAAGGCGCGCATCATCTTCTCGACCTCGTCCTGCGGCCCATCGATCGCGGCGATGCCGGCATATTGGCTCGGCGCGTTGACGCAGGACCAGCAATTGACGGCGAGTTTCCTGATCTTGTCGTAGAGACGATCCGGCCAGATCGACCAGCCCATGCGCCAGCCGGTCATGGCCCAGGTCTTCGACCAGCCGTTGAGGACGATCAGCCTGTCGCGGATTTCCGGGTAGGCGAGCAGCGATGTCGCCTTCTCGCCGTCATAGGTCATGACGTCGTAGATCTCGTCGGAGAGGATGGCGACGTCCGGGTGCTTTTCCAGCCCCTTCACCAGCTTCTCGACCTCGGCGCGCGGGGTGACGCCGCCGGTCGGATTTGCGGGCGAATTCAGGATGATGAGTCGGGTCTTGGATGTGATGAGCGAAAGTGTCTCCTCCGCGGAGAAGGCGAAGCTGTTCTCTTCGCGGATCGGGATCGGCACCGGTCTTGCGCCGGTGAATTCGATCATGGAGCGGTAGATGGGGAAGCCCGGGTCCGGATAGAGGATGTCGGCGCCCGGTTCGCCGAACATGATGATCGCGGCATACATCGTCGGCTTGCCGCCGGGCAGGATCATGATGTTTTCCGGCGAAACCTCGACCCCGGTCATGGAAAGCGTGCGCCGCGCCACCGCCTCGCGGCAGGCGAGCAGGCCGGTCGCCGGCGTGTAGCCGTGATGGCCGTCGCGCAGCGCCTTGATCGCTGCTTCCACGATGTGCGGCGGGGTGCGTAACTCCGGTTGCCCGATGCCGAGATTGATGATGTCGCGGCCCTCGCCGGCGAGGGCGGTCGCCCGGGCGAGAACCGCGAACGCGTTCTCCTCCCCGATGCGGTCGAAGGCGGGAACGGTGTGGAGCATGGGACGGTCCGTCTGGTCCAGTTGCGCTGGCGACGTTTTTGTGAACGTTCTCCGCGCTTGTCAAATGGAATGGCAAAGAAGGCGGAGTCGAACGAATGCCTGCCGACCTGAAGAACTTCACGCCGCGAGCAAAACCTGCGCGCGAGCCGCTGGAAGGCCGCTTCGTGCGGCTCGAGCCGCTTGATGCGCGGCGCCATGGCGACGATCTCTACGCCGCTTCCACCGTCAGCGACGCCGAGCAGCGCTTCGCGGGGCTTGCGGACTATCCACCGAAGACGCGGGAGGAATACGAAAGCTGGCTCGCCTCGGCCGAGGCCAGCGAGGACCCGATGCATTTCGCCGTCATCGACAGGAACAGCGGCAAGGTCGGCGGACGGCAGACCTTCATGCGCATCGACCAGAAGAACGGCGTCATCGAGATCGGCAACATCTACTGGGGGCCGTCGATCTCGCGCACTCCGGCGACGACCGAGGCGCTCTATCTGTTCGCGCGCCACGCCTTCGATGATCTCGGCTATCGCCGCTTCGAATGGAAATGCAACAACACCAACGCGGCGTCCAAGCGCGCCGCCGAGCGCTTCGGCTTCGCCTTCGAGGGGCTTTTCCGGCAGCACATGATCGTCAAGGGCAAGAACCGGGACACGGCGTGGTTTTCCATGCTGGACGGCGAATGGCCGCGAAACCGCAAGGCGTTTGAAGGCTGGCTTGATCCCGCTAATTTCGATAGGGAAGGGCGGCAGATACGCCGCCTCGAGGAGATACGGGCCGGGATTCCAGCCTGACGGAAACATGAACCACGATCACCCACATTCCGATCATTCGCATGGGCATGACGGCCACTCGCATGGAGGGCTGCATGTGCATGGAGGCGGCGACAAGAAAAGAGTGCTGCTCGCGGGCTGTCTGACGCTTGCCTTCATGGTCGTGGAGGTGGCCGGGGGGTTGTTCACGGGCTCGCTTGCGCTTCTCGCGGATGCCGGCCACATGCTGACCGACAGCGTCTCGCTCGGCCTGTCCTGGTACGCCTTCCACCTCGCGGAGCGGCCCGCCACCGGCCGGCTGACCTACGGCTTCGACCGGGTGAAGACACTGGTCGCGTATACGAACGGGCTCGGCATCTTCGTCATAGCCGGCTGGATCATCTACGAGGCGATCGAAAGGCTGGTCGCGCCCCCGGCGGTGATGGGCGGCGTCATGATGCTCGTGGCAGTGGCGGGCCTTGTGGTCAACGTCGCCGGGTTCCTCATCCTGCGCGGCGGCGATCATGCGAGCCTCAACATGCGCGGCGCCATTCTTCACGTGCTGGGCGACCTGCTCGGTTCCGCCGCGGCGATCGTGGCGGCACTGGTCATCCTGGCGACGGGCTGGATGCCGATCGATCCCATCCTCTCCGTCTTCGTCGCCGTGCTCATCCTGTCGACGGCATGGTCGCTCGTCCGCGATGCCGGCCATGTACTGCTGGAAGGCACCCCCGAGAGCATGGACCGCGACCATATCGTCGCCGACATGACCGGGCATTTCGCCGAGGTGCGCGAAATCCACCATATGCATGTCTGGTCCCTCGACGGCAGCCGCAACGTCGCCACGCTGCATGCCTGCCTGAGGCAGGGCGCCGACGTGCATCGCGTGGTCGTCGCGATGAAGCGCAGGCTGGCCGACAAGCACGGTATCGGCCATGCGACGATCGAGACGGAATTCGGCGAATGCACCGATCTGTCGGCGCACAAGGACGAGGCGGCGCAGGTCAAATATCTCCACTAGGAAGCGACAAATGGCAGGCAGGCTGAAAGGCAAGATCGCGGTGGTCACCGCCGCGGGGCAGGGGATCGGGCGCGCGATTGCGGAAATGTTCGTCGCCGAAGGCGCGACCGTCCACGCCTCGGACGTGGATCGCGCCAAGCTGGACGGGCTGGCGCGCGCGAAGAAGGCGAAGCTCAATGTACTCTCGACGCGCGCCGTCGATGCCTATGCGGCCAGGATCGGCGAGATCGATATCCTGGTGAACGTCGCCGGCTACGTGCATCACGGCACGGTGCTGGAATGCGGCGAGAAGGACTGGGATTTTTCCTTCGACCTCAACGTGAAATCGATGCACCGGACGATCCGCGCCTTCCTGCCGGGCATGCTCAAGCGCGCCGAGGCCACCGGCAGGTCCGCCTCGATCGTCAACCTTTCCTCCGCGGCCTCCTCGCTCAAGGGCGCCCCGAACCGCTACGCCTATGGCGCGACAAAGGCGGCCGTCGTCGGACTTACCAAGGCAGTGGCCGTGGATTTCGTCTCCAGGGGCATCCGTTGCAACGCCATCTGCCCGGGCACCGTCCGCTCGCCCTCATGGGAGGAGCGCGTCGAGGAACTCGGCAAGGGCATGGGCGGCAAGCAGAAGGCGCTCGACATGTTCGTCGGCCGCCAGCCCATGGGGCGCGTCGGCGAACCCGCCGAGATCGCCGCGCTGGCGCTCTATCTGGCCTCGGACGAATCGGCCTTCACAACTGGAACGGCGATCCCGATCGACGGTGGATGGATCATCTGATGGAGGATCGCCCGACCGATCGGGGCAACCGCAACTCCGCCGTCGCGGCGGCGCTGATCCTGATCTTTTTCGGCGGTGGCTGGTTCGTGATGCCGGCCTTGATGCGCGCGGTCGGCAATTATTCCGTCGTCGTGGCGTTCCTGGTTGCGGCGCTGTTCGTCGCGGCGTTCTTTATCGTCTTCTGGCTGCGCGGCCGCAGTCAGCGGCATCGGAATGGAGGATGACATGCGGATATTGATGACCGGCGCCGCCGGCATGATCGGGCGGAAGCTGACGGCGCGGCTGGTCGCCGACGGCAAGCTGGCGGGACAGGCAATCACGGCTCTCGACCTGCATGACATCATACCGGCGGACGCACCGAAACTCGCCGGCGCCGAGACCAGGGTACACACCGGCGACCTGGCCGATGAAGG
This sequence comes from Rhizobiaceae bacterium, assembly GCA_051959695.1. Lineage (GTDB taxonomy): Bacteria > Pseudomonadota > Alphaproteobacteria > Rhizobiales > Rhizobiaceae > Mesorhizobium_L. Next base: position 3,719 of record JBQCFA010000075.1, on the reverse strand, counting down.
CGTCGCGGCCGCACTGGCCGGCGCCAGGCCGGACATCGTCTTCCACCTTGCGGGCGTGGTGTCGGGCGAGGCGGAAGCGAATTTCGACAAGGGCTACCGCGTCAATCTCGACGGCACGCGCATGCTCTTCGAGGCGATACGCCATGCAGGCAACAAGCCGCGCGTCGTCTTCACCTCCTCGATCGCCGTCTTCGGCGCGCCGTTCCCGGGCGTCATCCCGGACGATTTCCACCTGACGCCGATGACGTCCTATGGCACCGAGAAGATGATGGGCGAGGCGCTGCTCGCCGACTATACGAGGCGCGGCTTCTTCGACGGCATCGGCATTCGCCTGCCGACGATCTGCGTGCGTCCGGGCAAGCCGAACAAGGCGGCCTCGAGTTTCTTCTCCGGGATCATCCGCGAGCCGCTTGCCGGACTGGAAGCGATCCTGCCGGTGCCGAGGACGGTCTTGCACACCCACGCCAGCCCGCGTTCGGCGGTGAACTTTCTCATCCATGCCGCCGAAATCGACGGCGACAAGGTCGGACCGCGCCGCAACCTGACCATGCCGGGCGTGGCCGTCACCGTTGGCGGCCAGATCGAATCGCTTGCGCGGGTCGCGGGCGACAGGTTCGCCGCCCTCATCCGCGAGGAGCCCGACCCGACGGTTTGGGCGATCGTGCAGAACTGGCCGACGCAGTTTGACGCCAAGCGGGCGCGCGCGCTCGGCTTCAAGGCCGAAGACAATTTCGACGACATCGTCCGCGCCCATATCGAGGACGAGCTCGGCGGCAAGCTGCCCGATCTATGATCCGGCGGCTTCTGCCGCGCGCGGGACCCTCAGTTCCGTCCTCAGGCCGCCTCCATCGCGGTTCTCCAGCCTGATTTCGCCGCCCGAACTGCGGGCTATGGCGCGCGCGATGGTGAGGCCGAGCCCGAAGCCCCCCGTCTGACGGTTGCGCGACGCCTCGACACGCGTAAAGGGACGGAATACCTGCTCCAGCCGTTCCTCCGGAATCCCCGGTCCGTCGTCCTCGATCGTCAGGACGATATCCGTTGCCTCTCCGACCAGGGTGAGGCGGGCACGCTCGCCATAGGCGACAGCGTTGTCGACCAGATTGGTGACGCAGCGGCGAAGCGCTATGGGACGCCCGGTGCAGACAAGCCCTCGGGAGGCAGCGCCGTCGTTTGCGAACGTCACCTGCGGATAGGCGTCGGCGACAGAATCGACCAGCGACCAGAAGTCGATGCGTTCGGCCTTTTCTTCCCTGATCTCATGGGTCGCGAAATCCACTACAGAGCGGGCAATCGCCTCTATGTCGCCGAGGTCGTTCGCCAGCGCCTGGCGGACCTTCCCGTCCTTAAGCAGTTCGAGCCGCAGCTTCATGCGCGTCAGGGGCGTGCGCAGATCGTGGGCAAGCGCGGCCGCCAATTGCTCGCGATCCTCGACATATTCGCGCAACTGCGCCTGCATGGTGTTCACGGCATGCGCGGCCGAGCGGTATTCGCGTCCACCTTCTTCCGGCAAGGGCGGACTTTTCAAATCCGCGCCGATCCGTTTCACAGCGCTTTCCAGCGTCCGGTAGGGGGCCGTCAGCAGGCGCAGCGACCAGATCGTGACGATCACCACCAGCGCCGCCACCCCGCCCAGTAGGACGAAGCTTTCCGTGGAGATCAGCGGTCCCACTGGAGTGAGCGGCATGACGAAATTCAGCCATTGCCCATCCTTGAACTCGATCGATGCGACGAGCCGCGCGCTTTGGGAGATATCAGCCGCGAGGTCGAGAAATTCCTTTTCGATTTCACCCACGTCAGCGTCGGAAGCCGCTTGCACCGAATCGCGGCTCGGATCGGAACCCGCCGATTGCCGGTAGATGCGCGCTTCCAGCACGCCGAATTTCGACAGCCGCCCGACCACGACATCCTCCAGCTCCGCCATGTTGTCATCGAAGGGGATTGCGCTCTTGATCGCGGGCGTGTCCGAGACGGTGACCTGGAATGTGGCGTTGGACAGCCCCCTGGCAAGCTGGAGGCGCTGGTCGGGGCTGGATGCATACATCAGCTTGACGAGCGAATAGGCCCGGTCGCTCAGGCGAAAGAGTTCGAGCAGATTGTTCGAGGCGGTCCGTTGCTGCGCGATGATGTAGAAGGTCGTCACCTGTGTGACGAGAAGGCCCGCTATCAGCATCAGAAGCATCCAGGCGGGCAGCGTCTGGGGGAGCAAGCGCCTCATTCGCGCGTCGTGTCCGGCACGAACTGGTAACCGCCGCCACGGACCGTCAAGATCAGCTTCGGCGCGCGGGGATCATCTTCCATCTTGCGGCGCAGGCGGCTGATGAGGATGTCGATGCTTCGATCGTAGCTCGCGCCGCCGTCGCTGCCGGCGAGGTCCATCAGTTGCTCGCGGGAAAGAACGCGCTGCGCACTCCTGACCAATGCCTGCAGGAGATTGAATTCCGCTGTCGTCAGTTCGACCCGCACCTCCCCGGGCGCGACGAGGCGGCGGCGCGCGCAATCCAGCGTCCAGCCGGCAAAGCGGTAGATCTCCGATTCCGGACGGTCCGAGGGACCGGCGACCGCCGGCCGGCGCAGCACGGCCCTGACCCTGGCGAGCAGCTCGCGCGGGTCGAAGGGTTTCGGGACATAGTCGTCGGCGCCCATTTCCAGCCCCACGACGCGGTCGACCGTTTCGGTCACGGCCGTCAGCATGATGATCGGCATCCGCGAGCGCGCCCTAATCTCCCGGCAGATGTCGAGGCCGCTCTTGCCCGGCAGCATGACGTCCAGCACCATCAGGTCGATCGACGAGCGCTTGAGGATGGACTGCATCTCCTCGCCGTCGCGCGCGATGGACACGCGCAGTCCATGCCGTTCGAAGAATTCGCGCAGCAGGTCGCGCGTGCCGCGGTCGTCGTCGACGACGAGAATGTGGGCGTCGGTTTTCATCCCGCGCTTCCGGAACGGCAATCGAGGCGGTACGCGGCCCGGCAAAGCGTTTTGGCAGGCACGGATCGGCGGCGAGGAAGCATTGTCCCACCCAAGCGAGGAGAGGTCGCTACAAAACTCTGCATTGCGGAAAAATTGAGGAAACAAGCGTGCTGCATATCAGGCGCGCTGCGCTTTTGCAGCTTCTGTGATCCAGGGGTCCAATCCAATGAAGAAGAACGTCCTGTCTGCCATCGGCATCGCCGTGGCGGTCGCGTTTTCCGGCTCGATGCTCGTTGCCGGCAGCGCCGACGCCGCGACGGTAGCCGCCAAGGTGGTCGTCAAGCATCACCACCATCATCACGTCGTTCACCACCACCATGTGGTGAAGCATCTGGTCCACCACCGTCATCATCACATGGTGAAGCACCCAATGCATCATCATCATCACATGGTGAAGCACCCGGTGCATCATCATCATCACCACAAGGTCGTGCACCACAAGCCCATGCCGAAGAAGGTCTGACGAGATCGCCTTCGTTACGGCCGCTCGATCATGCGCAGGCATGGCGGGCGGCCGTTTTCTTATCCGCGCCGACGCGGGAAAAACAATCCTGCTACAAAATTCTGCAATCCGGAAAAACGCGCGAAACGATCGGCGTCTAGAACAAGGACGCTGCTGATCGGCAGTGGACGAACTGCCGGCGCAAGCCGGAGCCGAGGAACCGATGCAACGTCTCGTCGCCGGCATGGCCATTGTTCTTGCAGGTATGGCGACAAGCGCCGTGGCTGCGGGGCATGCCGCGGTCAAG
>JBQCFA010000074.1:0-4158 GCA_051959695.1 Rhizobiaceae bacterium | reverse complement strand
CCTGGTGCTCCAGGATGGCGAAAATATCGGGTTGAAGGATGTAGCGGCCGTTGAGGAACAGGTTGGAGGGAGCGGTCCCCTTCGCCGGCTTCTCGACCATGCCGGTGATCTCGAAGCCGGTATGAACGTCCGCGCCCTTGGCCACGATGCCGTATTTGTGGGCTTCCGCCGGATCGCATTCCTGCACGGCGATGACGTTGTGGCCGGTATGCCCGTAGAGATCGACCATCTCCTTCAGGCAGCTTTTGCTGGTCTCCATGATCATGTCGGGAAGGAGCAGCGCGAAAGGCTCGTCGCCGACGAGATCGCGGGCGCACCAGACGGCGTGGCCGAGGCCGAGCGGCTCCTGCTGCCTTGTGAAGCTTGTCTGCCCGGCTTCCGGCTGCATGCCCTTCAGGCGTTCGAGTTCCTTCGTCTTGCCCCGCTTTTCCAGCGTATCGTAGAGTTCGAAATGCAGGTCGAAATGATCCTCGATGACGGCCTTGTTGCGCCCGGTCACGAAGATGAAATGCTCTATGCCGGCTTCCCGGGCCTCATCGACGACATACTGGATGACCGGCCGGTCGACGACGGTCAGCATCTCCTTCGGGATCGCCTTGGTCGCCGGAAGAAAGCGCGTGCCGAGCCCAGCCACCGGGAATACGGCCTTGCGGATTTTTTTCATGCGTCACGGATTCCAGTTTCTGAGGAAAGACAGCGGGTGATTCAATTTCATGTCGGAATTGAGGAACGTTGAACGCATGGTCCCCCGCCATCGTTCCGCCGAAGCATATTAGCCGAGCTCGACGCTCCATGGTAAACTAAATGCTAACCGAGCCTGGCGAATAATGGGCGGATGTCGGGGCATGGCCCGCCGTATCGGGTTTCTGCCCGCGCCGCAGGCGCCCCGCAACCGCAATTCTCGAAAGGAGGGAAAGATGCCCGTTCGCCCCATCGCAAGACGCCTTGGCCCCGCCCTTCTGGCCGCAGGCCTGCTGCTGGCGGCCCATGTGGCGCCTGCCTTCGCCGATTCCGGCTTCGACCGCTGGGTGGCCGCGTTCCGGACGACCGCGCTGAAGAGCGGCGTATCCGCGGCAACCTACGATCGGGCGTTCCGCAATATCCAGGGACCCGATCCGGAAGTCGTGGAGAAGGCGCACGCGCAGCCGGAATTCACCGCTCCGATGTGGGACTATTTCGACAACCGGGTGCAGGAGGAATCGGTCGCCGACGGGCGGGCGATGGCCGGCAAGTGGAAGCCGTGGCTCGATCGCATAGAAGCCCGGTTCGGTGTCGACCGCACGATCCTTCTCGCCATCTGGTCGATGGAGACGAACTACGGCGAGATCCTCAAGAACGACAAGGTGATGCGCAACGTCGTGCGCTCGCTGGCGACGCTCGCCTATTCCGATCCGCCGCGTGCGAAATTCGCGCGCACGCAGCTCGTTGCGGCGCTGAAGATCCTGCAGCATCACGATATCGACCCCGACCATTTCATGGGGTCGTGGGCCGGCGCCATGGGGCACACCCAGTTCATTCCGACAAGCTACGAATCCTACGCGGTCGACATGGATGGCAACGGCCGGCGCGACATCTGGAACTCGGTGCCCGACGCGCTCGCGACCGCTGCGAACCTTCTCCACCGCAACGGCTGGCAGACCGGCAAGACCTGGGGCTACGAGGTCGTGCTCCCGGAAGGCGGAAAGTTCCCCAGCGGTTCGCTCAGTCTCGACAGATGGGCTTCCCTCGGGCTGAAACGCGCGAACGGCAAGCAGTTTCCGCGCGGTTCCGACAGAGCCGTGCTGAAGGTGCCGGACGGCCGCTCCGGGCCCGCCTTCCTGATGCTCAAGAATTTCTATGTTATCAAACGCTACAACAACGCCGATAAATACGCGCTTGCCGTCGGCCTCCTCGCCGACGAGATCGCCGGCTATGGCGGCCTGGTGCAGGACTGGAACCGCCCCTTCGTCAAGCTGACCTTCGAGGAGCGCGAGGAGTTGCAGCAGCGGCTGACGTCTTACGGCTACTATGACGGCAAGATCGACGGCCGCATCGGCTCCGCCTCGCGTTCCGCCATCATGGCGTATCAGGCGCGAGCCGGCCTGACGCAGGACGGACACCCGAGCAAATCCGTGTTGACCAGTCTGCGAGGCAAGTAATATCGGCAGTCCGCCGTTGGCGGCTCGAGAAGGCGCCGGTCGGAGTGGCCATGCGGGAATGTCCAGAATATGCATCGGCCCGGGATTCGTACCGGCTTGCCGTGAGGCTCGAGAGAATTGCCCTCGCTCTGGCGTTCTTGTTCCTGCTGGTTGGGCTGGCGCCTGCAAGCGCGGAGAACGTGCGGCGCCCGCATCCCGCTCGTCAGATGTACGATCGCGGCTGGCAGTGGGACCAGGAGCGCATACACAGCGCGCCCGCGCTAAGGCGCAGCCGGCGCTCCGAAGCGCCGCCCCAGGTCGACGATTCCGAAACCGCACCGGCGGAGAAGCTTGACGACGCGCGCGTCGTGCTGGTCGTAGGCGACTTCATGGCCTCCGGCCTCGCGGCTGCGCTGGCGGACGACTACGCGCAAGCGCCGAAGGTGAGGATCGTCGACGGGACGAACGGCTCTTCCGGTCTGGTTCGCAGCGATTTCTACGACTGGCCGAAGGAGATCGGCGCCGTCATGGATGCCGCCCACCCATCGGTGGTGGTAATGATGATCGGCGCCAACGATCGCCAACCGATGGATTTCGGTGGAACCAAGGAACCGGCGCGTTCCGACGCCTGGACGCAGGAGTATGTCCGCCGTGTCGAAGCCGTCACAAAGGCGGTGACCGACCGAAAGATACCGCTCGTCTGGGTCGGGCAGCCGGCGTTCAGATACGCATCGATGTCGTCGGACATGCTCGCTCTCGACGACATCTACCAGCGCGTCGTGGAAGCCGCGAAAGGCGAGTATGTCGACATCTGGGACGGCTTCGTGGACGAAAATGGCGCGTTCCGCTTTACCGGGCCCGACGTCAACGGGCAGCCCGTTCGCCTGCGCTCGGATGACGGCATAACACTCTCGAAAGCCGGCAAGCGCAAGGTTGCGTTCTATGTGGAGAAACCGCTGAACAGGATGCTCGGCGCCGCGGCCGGTTCGGAGGGAGGCGTGCCGGCAGGCGCCCCGCCCGGTCCCGATATGATCGCTCCTTCTCTCGATCGCACCCAGCCCGTATCGCTCGCCTTTCCTCCAGTCGACGGCAGCGCCGACCTGCTGGGCTCGAAGGCCCCCGCAAAACCGGGCACGGCCAATAGCGCGATCGAACGCCTCACCATCGAGGGTATACCCCCGTCGACGACGCCTGGACGAGCCGATGATTTTGGTGGCGCGGACGACAGGACTTCCGCCATCCGTCCACCTCTCGCTCCCAGCGGGGCCGGCACGATCCTGCCGGCAGGCAAGGCGACGCTGCCGGAAGCCGCGAAGAAGACGCCCTGACGGCTCCCTAGGCGCCGCCGTCAAACGGGGAACCTTCGGCGACGGATTGAGTTGTAGTCGCGATATGGCCGAAAGGAGGGACTATGCTTTACTGGGCTCTGGTGTTTCTGGTCGTCGCGATCATTGCCGCGGCTCTGGGTTTCGGCGGGATTGCCGGCGCGGCCGCAGGCATCGCCAAGATCATCTTCTTCGTCTTCCTGATTCTTCTGGTTCTGTCGCTGCTGGCGGGCTTTTTCCGACGCGCGAGGTGACGTCCCAGGCACCTGCCGGATGGAATCCTGTCACTCCTGCAGGCTGAACGAATGGTGGTGGTTGCAGTCTCGAGCGAACCGGTCTCCATTGCGTCGGAACAGGAAACAGGGAATTTCCTCCCCGCTCGTGCAGCGCGCAGGCTAAGGAAAGCCCTTCGAATCCGGGCATGCGGGGTCCCGGCGCGCATTTTTCGCCTCAAATAGCAGGGGGCCTCTCGGATCCGAACAGGGCGCGTTTGTGGGGTGATCAGGGGGCACGATCGCCGAAATATTTTGTTGACAGTTGAATGCACCGCCCGTTAGGTAGGCTCAAGGTGAGTCGCGGTTGCGGCCCATCCCTACATTAAGTCAGCGGCAGCAAGGCACCTTTGCCCCTAGGAGCGGCAGACGACGTTAACCGGATCTCCGATCGGAGTCTGGGGTGTCGTTGTGCCGTTTTCTTGATTGGCTGACACCCCCCCC
>JBQCFA010000073.1:0-9234 GCA_051959695.1 Rhizobiaceae bacterium | reverse complement strand
GAGCGCGGCGGCCCGATCGCGGTCAATGGTCACCGTTACCTGCGGGGCGTCGAAGGCGAGCGAATTCTGGACGATGATGAATTTGCCCGACGCCTGCGCGGCATTCTTGATCTTCTCGCCGATCTCGTAGACCTGGCTGGCATCGCCGGTCGACTGGATCACGACCGTGATCGGCAGGCCGCCGCCGGTTCCGGGCAGGGAGGACGGAGCGAAGACGAAGGCCTGCACGCCCGCGACCTTGGCGATACGGCCCTGGATCTCCTGCTGGATCTGCTTTTGCGATCGGTCGCGCTCGGCCCAGTCCTTCAGCGCCCAGACCGAGAAGGCGGACTTCGTCTGGCCGTTGAGGCCGGCGATCGAGAAGCGCGCTTTCACCTCGGGGATGTCTCCGGTGAGCTTGGCGATCTGGTTGACGTAGTTCTGCGTGTAGGGCGTCGTGGCGTAGCGCGGCGCGGTTATGAGAGAGAATAGCGCGCCCTGGTCTTCCTCCGGTGCCAGTTCGCTAGACGTGTTGAAGAAGATGAACACCGTGAGAGCCATCAGCGGCAATGCGATCAGCAGCGTAACCGGACGGTAGCTGAGCGAGCCGCCCACAAGGCGCTCGTAACGGTTCGCGACGCGGTCGAAAGTGCGATCGACGAAGTTCTGGAAGCGGCTATGGTGGCCGGCCTTCAGGATGCGCGCCGACATGGCCGGCGTGATCGTCAGCGCGACAAAGCCGGAGATGATCACCGAGCCGGCAAGCGTGAAGGCGAATTCCTTGAACAGTGCGCCGGTCAGGCCGCCGGTGAAGCCGAGCGGCGCGAAGACCGCCGCGAGCGTGATCGTCATGGCGATCACCGGCTCGGTGATCTCGACCATGCCCTTGAACGCCGCCTGCATCGGCGACATCCCGTCCTCGATGTGACGGTGGATGTTCTCCACCACCACGATCGCGTCGTCCACGACGAGGCCGATCGCCAGTACCATGGCGAGCAGGGACAGAAGGTTGATCGAGAACCCGACCGCGTAGAGCAGGAAGCAGACCCCGATCAGCGACAGCGGGATGGTGACGATCGGCATCAGCACCGAGCGGAACGAGCCGAGGAAAAGCAGGATGACGACGACGACGATCGCGACCGCTTCGGCGATGGTCTTGAACACCTCCTCGATCGAGGCGCTGATGGTCTCGGTCGCGTCATAGACCATGGTCACGGTCATGCCGGGCGGAAGCGTCGCCTGCAGGCTCGGCAGGTCCTTGATGACGCCGCTGGCCGTGTCGAGCGGATTGGCCGCGGGCGTCGGGAAGATGCCGATGAAGGTGCCGGGCTTGCCGTTGAAATTGACGATCGTGTCGGTGTCCTCGGCGGCGAGTTCCACCTTGGCGACGTCGTGCAGCCTGACGACGCTGTCGCCATTGCCCTTGAGCGGCAGATTGCCGAAGGCCTCCGGCGTCTGCAGCGTCGAACGCACGGTGATGGCGTTCGCGACAAGGTCGTTCTGCGTCTTGCCAGGCGCCGACAGGAAGTTGGACGAATTGATCGCGCTCAGCAGTTCCGAGGCCGTCAGGCCACGCGCCGCCAGCCGCACCGGATCGATCCAGATTCGCATGGAATAATCGGCCGCGCCGAGCACCTGTACCTGCGCGACGCCCTCGACGGTGGAAAGGCGAGGGCGGATCACCCTCTCGATATATTCGGTGATCTGTTCCGGCGTCATGTTGGGGTTCTGCACCGCCAGGTACATGATCGCGAATTGCTGGCCGGTGCCCTTGACGATGACCGGATCCTTCGACGGGGTGGGCAGCTTGCTGCGCACCTGCTGAACCTTCGACAACACGTCGGTCAGCGCCGAATCAGGGTCGGAACCGAGCTTCATGTTGACCGTCACCACGCTGGTGGACGGGCTGCTTTGCGAGGTGACGTAGTCGATGTTCTCGGTGGTCGCGACGGCCTCGGCGATCGGAGCGGTGATGAAGCCCTGGATCAGTTCGGGGCTGGCGCCCGGATAGGCGGTGGTCACGGTGATCGCCGTTTCGGCGACTTCCGGATATTGGCGCACGGCCAGGTTGAAGATGCCCTGGAATCCAAGGAGCAGGATCAGCGCGGCGACGACCGTCGAAAGGACGGGCCGGCGGATGAAGAGCGCGGAAAAATTCATTGCGAACCGGCCCCGCCCAACGGATTTGCCTGCGCCTGCGTGGGCTGCACGGAATTGTCGATCGTGACCGCCGCTCCGTTGGTCAGCCGGTTTTGGCCGGCATTGACGACTACGTCTCCCGCTTTCACGCCCTCCTTGATCTCGACGCGTCCCTCAGAGCGCCGACCGATCTTCACGAATACCTGCCGGGCGAGGAGGTTCTGGTTCTTGCCGTCCGCCTCGACCTTGCCGGATGTCGGCTTGCCGTCCTTGTCGGCCGGCACCACCACATAGACATAGTCGCCGTAGAGGCTGGTGGTGAGCGCCGTTTCGGGCAGCGCGATGATGTTTTCCTCGGCGGGAAGCTGGACCCGGACCTGCGCGAACTGGCCCGGCGTCAGCGCGCCGCTCGGGTTCGAAATCTCGGCGCGAACGGAAGCCAGGCGCGTCGACGGATCGACCTTCGGGTCGATACCGATGACCTTGCCCTCGAATTTCAGGTCGTCGTCGGTCAGGCCGAGGCGCACGGGCTGTCCGATCTTGAGATCCGGAAGCTGCTGTTCGGGCACGGTGAAGTCGACGCGCATCGTGTCGAGATCCTGCAATGTCGCGACGACGTTGCCGGGCGTGAGATATTGGCCGATATCGATCTGCGGAATGCCGATCGTGCCGCTGAAGGGCGCGGTCAGTCTCTTCTGGTCCAGCACGGCTTGCAGGCTGTCGACCTGCGCGGCGGACGCCGACGCGGCGGCCTGCGCCTGCTGGACGTTGGATTGCGGTCCTACCTGGCGCTTCTGTAACTCGATGGCGCGCTCCAGGTTTTGCTGATCGAGCGCGGCCTGCGCCTTTTCCGCTTCGAGGTTGGCGCGCTGGACCGCATCGTCGAGCTGGACGAGGAGTTGGCCCGCCTTGACCTTTTCATTGGAGCTGAAGGCAATCTGACGTACCACGCCGCTCACCTCGACGGTGAGATCGACGCCGGAGCGAGCGCTGACCGTGCCGATCGCCTGTATCTCCGGCTTCCAGGTGATCGGCTCCGCCACCGTTGTGGAGACGGTGAGCTTCGGCTTCTGCATGGTGGCGAAATACTGCTTGATCGCATGCGAGCGGAAGAGATTGAAGCCAACCACGCCGCCGACGACCAGCACGACGAGTATCAGGGCAATGACAAGGCGTTTGATCATGCTCGGGCCCGCAACTTCAGGTTCGACGTTCCTAGAGGAAAAGTCGAGCCGTGCCTACTGCTGCGGTGCAACAGTACTGCCGGCCATTGGGTGAAGCGCCTCAGGCAGGGTGCCGGACGATCGCGGCCGCGCGACGCCTGCGTCCCTGATGCAGCTGCCACAGCGAATGGGCAATGAGAGCCACGATGAGGATCGTACCGCCGACGATGCTCGGCCGGCTCGGCACCTCGGCGAAGATCATCCATACCCAGACCGGCGCGAGCACGGTCTCCAGCAGATAGAACATCGCGACTTCGGGCGCGGAGAGGTAGCGCGGGCCGCTCGCCAGGCAGAAGAAGGAAAGCGGCATGATGACCGCGCCGTTGAAGATGATCCACCATGGCGCGGCGACGTGATAGCCGGTCTGGTGAACCATCGCCGCCGCCAGGAAAAAGGGCAGCACGACCGCCACCAGAGCGGTGAAGCCCATATTCTTGCCGCTGGCGCGCGTGATGGTGATGGCCGAGGCAATGCAGAAGGCGGAGGCCAACGCCATCAGGTCGCCGAACAGATGGCCTGAAGAGATGCCGTCGCCGACGATGATGAGGACTCCGACGAGCATCGCGGCCATGGCGATCAGCGTCGCCGGGCCTGGACGTTCCTTCAGGAACAGCCAGGAAAGCAGCGCCGCAAACATGGTGTTGAACGCGAGGATGAAGACGAGGTTGGCGGTCGCGGTGTTGTAGACGGCGGTGATGAAGGTGATCGAGGAAGCGGCGTAGAGGAGAGCAACGACGGCGCCGCTCCGGCCCGGGACGAGTGGCGGCGGCTCGTGCATCAGCCGCCGCATGACGAGCCACAGTACCGCTGTAGCCGCAAGCGTCGTTCCGCAACGCGTCATGAGGATCGACCATGGCTCGCCGTCCGCCAGCCGGATAAGCGGGATGTCGACGGTGAGCGCCATGCCGCCGATGGCGGTCAAGAGCAGGCCCTTGGCATGGTGGGAAGGGTCGGCGCTGGACAAGGCTGGCTCCGGCAAAGCTTTGCGAGGGCGGAAATCTGATACGAGCGGGAAGGGCTAGTCGACCCGCTCCCAGCCCCTGGGGCCAAGATGCTCCTGCGGCTTGAAGCGCACCTTATAGGCCATCTTGCGCGAGCCGTTGACCCAATAGCCCAGATAGACATGAGGCAGACCGGCGGCGCGGGCCCGCTGGATGTGGTCCAGGATCATGAAGGTCCCGAGCGAGCGATCCTCGATGTCGGGATCGTAGTAGGAATAGACCATCGACAGCCCGTCGGCCATTGTGTCGGTGAGAGCGACGGCGAGCAGGGGTCCGTGCCCGCGGCCGGTGATGAAGGAATCGGGTCCGCGGCGACGGTATTCGATGATCCTGGTGTTCACATGCGTGTCCTCGACCATCATGGCATAGTCGAGAACCGTCATGTCAGACATGCCGCCGCGACGATGCCGCGCGTCGAGATAGGAGCGGAAAAGCGAATATTGCTCCGTCGACGGCTCGGCCTCGTACATCGAGCCGATCAGGTCGACATTGCGGGCGAGTACGCGCTTCATGTTCCGCGACGCCTCGAACTCCCCGACCAGGATGCGCACCGAGACGCATGCCATGCAGCCCTCGCAGGCGGGACGATAAGCGATGTTCTGCGAACGCCGGAAGCCGCCCTGGGTAAGGAGGTCGTTCATCTCCGGCGCGCGCTCGCCGACGAGGTGCGTGAAGACCTTGCGCTCGAATTTTCCTTCGAGATAGGGGCAGGGCGACGGCGCGGTCAGGAAAAATTGCGGCGACTGGGTCGGTTGGTGCGTCATTTCAGGCGGTTGTCCGGCAGGCTTCTTCCCGATCGGTTTGGAGACGAGTCACAGCTTGCCGCGCTTTTTGCAAACGTCAATCCCCTCATCTGTGCCAGCGCGCCGTGTTTTTGGTGGCAAGCGACGGAAATATGTATCAATTCCGGCCCTGCTACGCACGCTTCCAGCGCTGACGTTAAGCATTTCTTGCAGAGAGCGGCGATAGCTTGATGCTCTTCGGAGACGCGCTCTTGTCGCCCATCGCCATAACCCTTCTGATTGCCCTCAATCTGGGTGTCATCTATCTGCTCATCGCCGCACCGATGGGCGTGCGGACGGTTCGCATGCAGCGGACGATCCGTGCTTCCCGCCAAAAACTCTGGGACGCGGTATGGCTGCTCGGGGCGAACGTAGGCTGGTCCGGCCAGGTGCTCGACGCGACCCGCGTAGCCGACGACATGGTGCGGCTTTGCCTCTCCTGGCGGGGGCGCGACGACAAGCCGATCGAGCGGACATACCGGGTGTTCGACGTCGTTCCGCTGGAGCGGTACTCGGCGACCGTCATCGAGGACAACGCCCTCGATCTCTCCTTCTGGGCGGACCATCGCGAGACGATTTACTTCACTGGCGAGGAAGGTGCGATCGAGGCGGTTTTCTCGCGCACCGACCGTTGTCGCGGTCTGGCTATGTTCGTTTTCCGATATTTCGCGATGCGCCGCGAGATCGCACGGTTGAAGAGCTGGGCGGAGACGGGAAAGTTCCGTCGCGGCGGGATCTTCGAGCATCCGCTCACGCAGGTCGGCTTCGCCCTCCTTTCCACCTTTATCCTGTGGCCGCTGTTCGGCCTCACAAGGACAGGTCTCTTCTATTCGGCGGTCCTGACCAGCGTCGTGGCTCTCCACGAGCTCGGCCACATGGCGGCGTTCCGCCTGATGGGGCATCGCCGGGCACGGATGATCTTCATCCCCCTCCTGGGCGGGGTGGCGATCGGCGGGCGGCCCTACGACAGCCGCTTCGAAGTCGCATTCGTGGCGCTGATGGGAGCAGGCTTCTCGGCCTTCGTCACAGCGATCGCGCTTGGCGCCAGCGTCCATGCCGCATCGGCGGGAGAGGCCTACCTCGCAAACCTGTTGATGATCTTCGCCGGATGCTCGGCGCTGTTCAATCTCGCCAATTTGGCGCCGATGTGGAAATTCGATGGAGGCCAGGTGCTGCGCCAGATCTGTCCCGGCGCGCCGGTCCTGGCGGCGGCGTCCTTCGCGCTGCTCATCCTGCTCCTGGCCTTCGGTTACCTCGCGGGATTCTCGACAAGGGTGCTGATCGTTGCCGGCATCGTGGTGGCGCTCCTGAGCCTGATCACGTCCGGCAGCGGGGTCAAGCCGCGCTATGAACTGAAGCCGATCCTGACCCGAGACCGCTGGGCGATGGCCGCGGCGCTGTTGGCGGTCTTCACCGTCCATGGAGCCGGCGTCGTCTGGGCGGCGCGGCAACTCATGGGATAGCGCCGGTCAGTCACCGAGCGCGACACCCTCACGGCGCGGGTCGGCGCCGCCTTCGATGCCGGCCGGCGTGATCTCGATACCGTGAAGACCTGAATTCTGGTCGTCGATCTTGGTCTGATAGCCGAGCGCCTGAAGGTCTTTCGCCATCTCCGCCGCCTTCGTCCCTGCCTCGAGTTCGTACGGGCCGAAGCGATTGACGAAATGCGGCAGCGACACCGCGTCCTGCACGTCCATCTTCCAGTCTATCATCGCGATGAGCGCCTCGGCGACATAGGAAATGATGTTGGACCCGCCGGGCGAGCCGATCGCCATCACCGGCTTGTCGTCCTTCAGAACGATGGTCGGCGCCATGGATGAACGCGGCCGCTTGCCAGGCTCGACGCGGTTGGCGACGGCATAACCGTCCTTCACGGGCGCGAAGGTGAAGTCGGTCAACTCGTTGTTTAGGAGGAAGCCGTCGACCATCTGCCGCGATCCGAAGGCGCTCTCGATCGTCGTGGTCATGGAGGCGATGTTGCCTTCGTCGTCGATGATGACGAAATGCGAGGTACCATGCTCGGGATAGGAGAGGCCGTCGATGCGCAACTCGGCCTTCTCCCAGGGCGGATCGCCAGGCTTGACCTCGTCCTTGCCCAGCGCGGTCGGGCGTTTCAGAAGTGCGGCGCGGCTTTGCAGATAGGCCGGGTCGAGCAGGCCTTTCGGCATCGGTACGAAATCGCTGTCGGCCATGTAGCGGTCGCGGTCGGCGAAGGCGAGACGCGTGGCGTCGCCGATGATGCGCCAGCTTTCGGGATCGTCGGACCCGAGGGTCGCGATGTCGAAACCGGAGATCATGCCCAGCATCTGCCCGATGGTGAGCGCGCCGGAGGAGGGCGGGCCCATGCCGCAGATTTCGTAGCCGCGATAGGGAGCGCAGACGGCCGGCCGTTCCTTCGCCCTGTAGGCGGCAAGGTCCTGAAGCGAGAGATGGCCGGGATTGGTCGGATGTGCATGGACCGTCGCCACGATGTCCGACGCGATACGGCCTGTATAGAAGGCGTCCGCGCCGCCATTGGCGATGGCGCGCAGCGTCTCGGCGTAGGCCGAGTTCTTCAACATCGTTCCGATGGCGAGCGGTTGCCCGTCCGAAGCATAGAAATAGGCGCGGGCGGTCGGCTGCCGATCGAGTCGGCCCATATCCTCACCGATTTCGCCGTGCAGGCGGGGCGACACGGCAAAGCCCCTTTCGGCGAGGTCGATCGCCTGGTCGAACAGGCCTTTCCATTCCTTCGAACCGTATTTTCCGTGCACCGCCTCGAGCAGTCGCACCGTTCCCGGCGTGCCGACCGAGCGGCCGCCGACGACGGCATCGAAGAAGGGCAGGGGCTTTCCGGCGGCGTCGAGGAAGAGCCCCGGGGTCACATCGGCCGGCGCCGTCTCGCGACCGTCGAAAGTGGTGAGCTTCTTTTCCCTGGCGTCATACCAGACGAGGAAGGCGCCTCCACCCAGGCCGGATGATTGCGGCTCGACCAGTCCGAGCACGGTCTGCACCGCCACCAGCGCATCCGCGGCATTGCCGCCCTCGCGCAGCACCTTGAGCCCGGCCTCGGCGGCGAGCGGGTTCGCCGCGACGACCATATGGCGATGGGCGACGACGACGTGCTTGGCCGTCGTTCCGCTTGCCGCTTCCGGCGCGACGCTGTCCGACGCCTGCTGGGCGAGGGATGCGGTCGCGAGGAAGAGGAGCGATGCGGCAAAGACTGCGGTCAGCAGACGGAGACTCGGCTGAGCCATCAGGCGCTCCTGCGGTGTTCTGGGGCGCGAGCCATTTCCGCCGGCCCGAACACCTCCTCGAAGGCGGCCTTCAGCGCCAAATCGAAATCCGCCATCGTGACGGGCAGGCCGAGATCGACGAGGCTTGTGACGCCGTAGCCGGAAATGCCGCACGGGACGATGCCGCCGAAGTGCGACAGGTCGGGCTCGACGTTGACGGCGATGCCGTGAAAACTCACCCAGCGGCGCAGCCTGATTCCGATCGCGGCGATCTTGTCTTCCGCCGGCCGCCCGTCCGGCAGCGGCGAGCGGTCCGGGCGCACGACCCACACACCAATGCGGTCGTCGCGCCGCTCGCCCCTGACGTTGAAGCGGGCAAGCGCGGCGATGATCCAGTCCTCCAGCGCGGCGACGAAGGCGCGCACGTCCTCCTTGCGGCGCTTCAGGTCGAGCATGGCGTAGGCGACCCGCTGTCCGGGCCCATGATAGGTGTATTCGCCGCCGCGCCCGGCATCGAAGACGGGAAAGCGATCCGGTTCGATCAGGTCATCCGGCTTGGCGCTGGTGCCGGCGGTATAGAGCGGCGGATGCTCGACCAGCCATACGAGCTCGCCGGCTTCTCCCTCGCGAATGGCGCCGGCGCGTTCTTCCATGAAGGCCAGCGCCGTCTCGTACGGTGTCAGGCCCGGCTCGATACGCCATTCGACCGGAGGCGAGGGGACGGTAGGGCGTAGCGAGGCGGAAAGCTGGCTGCGTATGGTCATGGGAACCCCGTCGACCCGGCGAAGATAGGACGCGCCGCGCGCCAGGTCCAGAAAGGCGCTTCCGGCAGGGTTGGATGCCCCCGATTGCCAAGTACGACGCCTCGCCGTCGAGCCGGGAAGGGCATCCGGCA
>JBQCFA010000072.1:0-2986 GCA_051959695.1 Rhizobiaceae bacterium | reverse complement strand
CGGCGCGGACGCCGAAATGGCCGTTGTCGAGTTTCTGCAGTGTGACGACGGCACGACCTTTTCCGTCGACAGAAGAGAGGGGGCTACCGGGAATGAGGCCGGCGGTGACGCGATAGCCGAAGTCCTGCAATTCGTAGCGGTACTGGAAGCCCGCGACGAGGACGAGGATCGCGAGGACCCAGACGGCGAGGTTGCGTAACGCCTGACCGATCGGCCGGCGCGAGCCGAGAATGCCGGCTGCGATCACCAGGCCCCAGAGCGCCAGATAGACGCCACGCCCGAACTTGTCGTTGCCTATGCCGAAGGTCGAGCCGGAATCGTTGTTGACGACGAGCAGGATCAGCGTGACCCCGATGACGGCCAGAACGAACCAGAGCAGCCGGTCGCGCATGGCGAATCTCATCCGGCAGAACCTCTTTCACGCGCCATGCGGGCGCGACGCGTCTCGCGGCGCGGGCGCCGTTCCACCGTGGCGAGCCGAGCCGGCAATTCATCCATTACCTTGCGTCTTGCCTCCGGCGCCATGGTCAGCCAGGCGCCGATCTCGTCGCGCGTCCGCCCGCACCCGAAACAGTAGCCGGTCTTCATGTCGATCGAGCAGACGAGGATGCACGGGGATTCGATAGCCGTCATGGAGTTTCCTGTGCCTGAACCTCCACATGATATGCCGATCGGCGCTTTGCAAGTGCGGCTAAGCGACGGGAGGAGGCGCTGCGGCGCGGTCAGTCTTCCATGTAGGCGAACGCCATGGTCGCCGAGACCGCGACGCGGGCGTCGCCTTTCGTGCGCTGCTCGACGCGCGTGAAGGCCAAGCGCTTGCCGTTGGAAAGCACCTCGCAGCGGATTTCGACATCGCCGGGCGGCAGCGGCCGGATGAAGTGCGTCGTCAGGTCGACCGTCGTGCAGATGCGGAGGCGCCCGTTCATTGCCGCCAATGTCACCACGGAGACGGTGTCAGCCGCCGATGCCGTGGCCTGTCCGCAAATGACGCCGCCGACATGGACAAGCTTGGGATTGGCCGGCAAGAGGAACTGTCCGCCGCGCCCGTCGAACCCAATTGCCTGCAGCCCGAGATCGACGATCCACGGCGCGAAGATGCGGCTCAACAGGTCGTTGGCCTGGCAGGCGCCGAATTCGCTCATGGTTCCCCCGAATATGCGTTACGAAAACTTGCAACATTGCCGTATTTTTGTTACACATGCCTATCGGCCCTGCCAGCATGGAGGAGATGCGATGTACAGCCAAGGCCTGATCGGCGCGAAAACCGAGACGGAAGAGGACGAGGCATTCCTCGCCGCGTTCCAGGCGCGCATCGATGCCGACGAGAAGATCGAGCCCAACGACCCTATGCCGGAAGGCTATCGCCGCACGCTGATCCGCCAGATCGGCCAGCACGCGCATTCCGAGATCGTCGGCATGCTGCCGGAGGGCAACTGGATCACCCGCGCGCCGTCGCTCAGGCGCAAGGCGGCCCTTCTCGCCAAGGTGCAGGACGAGGGTGGCCACGGCCTCTATCTCTATGCCGCCGCCGAGACGCTCGGTGTTTCGCGCGAGCAGATGACGGAGGAACTTCTGGCCGGAAAGGCGAAATACTCCTCCATCTTCAACTATCCGACGCTGACCTGGGCCGATATCGGCGCCATCGGCTGGCTGGTCGACGGGGCGGCGATCATGAACCAGATCCCGCTTTGCCGCTGTTCCTACGGCCCTTATGCACGCGCCATGATCCGGGTGTGCAAGGAGGAAAGCTTCCACCAGCGCCAGGGCTACGAGATCATGATGACGCTTGCGCGTGGAACGGCCGAGCAGAAGGAGATGGCACAGGACGCGCTGAACCGCTGGTGGTGGCCGTCGCTGATGATGTTCGGGCCGTCCGACAGTGACAGCCAGCATGGCGACCAGTCGACGGCGTGGAAGATCAAGCGTTTCACCAATGATGAGCTGCGCCAGCAATTCGTGGATGCGACCGTGCCGCAGGCGGATTTCATCGGGCTCAGCATGCCCGACCCGGAGCTCCGGTGGAACGAGGGGCGGGGGCACTACGATTTCGGCGCCATCGACTGGGACGAGTTCTGGCGCGTGGTGAAGGGCGGCGGGCCAATGAACCGCGAGCGTATCGAAGAGCGCAGGAAGGCCTGGGAGGATGGCGCCTGGGTGCGTGAAGCCGCACTTGTCCACGCCGAGAAGCGCCGCGCGCGCGAGGCGGCAGCCCGGATCGCGGCGGAGTAGGACCATGTCGAAGAATCTGATCCCGCTCTGGGAAGTATTCATCCGGCCGCGCAACGGGCTCGCGCATAAGCATTGCGGCTCCGTGCACGCCACGGATGCCGTGATGGCGCTGCAGGCGGCCCGCGACGTCTATACGAGGCGCGGCGAGGGAACCTCTATCTGGGTCGTTCCGTCTGCCTCGATCACGGCTTCCGATCCTGGACAGAAGGATGAGAATTTCGAGCCGGCGGCGTCGAAGATCTACCGGCATCCCACCTTCTACGACATCCCCGACGATGTGGGGCACATGTGATGGTCACGCCCGAAATCCTGATGGCTGACAGGGAAATACTCCTGGAATTCCTTTTGCGGCTCGCCGACGATCACCTGATCCTCGGTCACAGGCTGTCGGAATGGTGCGGTCACGCGCCGATGCTGGAGGAAGACCTCGCCATGCCGAACATGGCGCTCGACCTGATCGGGCAAGCACGGGCGCTCTACGCATACGCCGCGGAGGTCGAGGGAAAGGGCCGGACGGAAGACGATTTCGCTTATCTGAGGCGCGAGCGCGAATACAGGAACTGCCTGCTCGTCGAGCGAACGAACGGCGACTTCGCGCATACGATGCTGCGTCAGCTCTATTTCGCGTCGTTCATGGAGCCGATGTGGCGCGGCATGGCGAATTCTTCGGATGCCACGCTTGCCGGCATCGCCGCCAAGGCCGTCAAGGAAGTCGCCTACCATATCCGCCATGCCGGCGAGTGGGTCGTACGGCTCG
>JBQCFA010000071.1:0-4915 GCA_051959695.1 Rhizobiaceae bacterium | reverse complement strand
GTCCCGGTCACGCGAACGCCGCGTTCCAGCAAATACATTGTCGCGTCGTAGCCCATCCCGCAGCCGCTGGCCACGTAGTCCTGGCGTCCGAACTTGGCGCCGGCCGACGTATTGACCACCACGATCTCGAGCGGCTTCAACTCGTGGCCGATGCGCTTCAGTTCCGCCTCGACATCGGCGGCGGTGGCCACGTAGCCGTCCTCGAAACGGCGGAAATCAAGCTTGACTCCCGGCTGGAAGCACCATTCGAGCGGAACCTCATCGATCCGCATGGCCGGTTTTCCGCGATCCTGCGTCGGGTGATAGTGCCAGGGCGCGTCGAGATGCGTGCCGTTGTGCGTGGAAAGGTTGACGCGCTCCACCGCCCAGCCTTGTCCGTCGGGAAGATCCTCCGCCTTGAGGCCCGGGAAGAATTTGAGCATCCCCTCAAGGCTCTGCTGGTGATCGATATAGGTGACGGACAGGTCCTGGCCCGGAGGATCGGCTGGGATGCCGTTGGCGATCGGGATGGAAAGGTCGATGATCTGGCGAGGCATTTGTCCTCCTGAATGGCCCTTATAGTTGCCGATGGTCAGTTCTGCCGCACGACCTTGTTTCTCAGGACGCCGATCTTCTCGACATCAAGTTCGATCGTGTCCCCGTCGGACAGGAAGCGCCCGTGCTCAAGCCCGCATCCGCCACCGACGGTGCCGGAACCGAAGAACTCGCCGGCGAAAATGGTTTCGTCCTGCGAGGCATGGGCGAGGATTTCCTCGAAGGAAAAGAGCATGCCTTTGGAAGTGTTGCTCGACCAGACCTCGCCATTCACCCGTGCTTCCATCTTGAGGTTGTAGGGATCGCCGATTTCATCCGGCGTGACGATCCACGGGCCGAGAACATTGCCGCCGTCGAAGCTTTTGCCTTTGGCAGGGCCGAGATGGCCGGGCATCTCCCTGCCTTGCTGGTCTCGCGCCGAGAAATCGTTGAAGATCGTGAAGCCGAAAATATGGTCCCGGGCATCAGAGGTCTTGATATTCGCCGCCGTGTTCATGGTGACGATGCCGTATTCGAGCTCATAATCCATCACCTTGGAGTATCGCGGCCAGGTGATGGTGGCTTCCGGCCCGCGCACGATCAGTCGATTGGTTATGTAGTAGATAGGCATCCGGCGATACACATCGGCAAGCGGCGCGACCGGTTCGGCATCGATCGCTGCGGCCGCCGCCGCGTCCTTGGCGAAGAGCTTGCGCATGCCGCGCCCCGATCTGCGGATATGCTCCTCGAAGCTCATGCCGTCGCGCATTTGGCGCGGTTCGGGCAGCGGCGCCAGGAGCTTCACATCGGAAAGCGCGTGGAACAGGTCTTCTTCCTGCTGGCGCTGCGAAAGCAGCTCCCCAGCCTCGTCGAGGCCCCTTCTGCCTGCCTCCGTCAGTGCGGTCATCGAGGCAAAGGCGGGAACGTGCCTGCCCGCCCGGTCCGCTGCCGCCGCCAGGTCGAACAGACGATTCTCGGCACCAACTACGATGGCGATCCGACGCTCGCCGTGACCGTTCTCGAATGTTGCCAGCCTCATGGCATCTCCTCTTGCCGATATATATATTTTGTGTTTTTGTCGATAAACCAAAAGCGCGGCGTTGGGAAGCCGCCCCAAGGAGGAAACACGATGAACATCATGAAGCCGGCCTCGCTCGCGGCCGCCGCGCTGGCCTTTACCGCGATCGCGCCGCTCGTCGCGGCCCGCGCCGCCGACAAGATCACGATCGGCTGCACGGCGACGACCGATTGCGCCGCAGCCGCCGTGGCGGTCGACGAAGGCATCTTCAAGAAGAACGGCGTCGACGCCCAGATGCTTCTGATCGGCCTGAACTCGAATATCCCCGCCGCCCTCCTCTCCAACTCGATCCAGATCGGCGGGCCGACGCCCTCGGTGTTTCTGCAGGCGGTGGACGGCGGCCTCGACCTGGTCGCAGTCGCCGGCGCCTCGGTCAGCGACAAGTCGACCGCGGACACCGCCGCCGTCGTCGCCAGGCCCGATTCGGGCATCAAGACCGCAAAGGATTTCGTCGGCAAGAAGGTCGGCGCGCCCGGCATCGGCGCGTTCCTGCAGGTGCTGTTCTCGCAATGGCTGATCCAGAACGGTGTCGACCCGAAGCAGGTCAACTTCGTCGAAGTCACCTTCCCGACCATGACCGACATCTTGAAATCCGGCGCCGTCGACGCGGTGGTCACCGCTGGTCCGATCATGGCGAAAATGCTTTCCTCGGGCGTCGGCGTGGTGGTTTCGCACTATCTGGAAGAGCTTCCCGACGGCGAACCGCAGGTGATGCTGGCCGCGACACGCGACTGGGCAAATTCCCACAAGGACGAACTCGCCGCAGTGCGCAAGTCGCTCGAGGAGGCCGCCAAGATCGTCAATTCCGACCCGGAGAAGGGTCGCAAGGGCATTTCCGGCTTTACCAAGATTCCCCTTAAGGTGCTCGACACGATCAAGGTCTCGGTTTCCAATCCGAACATCAGCAAGGAGCAGCTCGACTGGTGGGTCGACGTGATGAACAAGCAGGGCATGCTGCAGAACAAGGCGCCGGATACGGCGAACCTCATCGCCAAGTGACGGGACCGCAGGAAAGCGCGCGCGCCATCGCCTCCGAGCCGCACGCCGAAGCGGTTTCCGATACGCTGAGCGCGCGTGCCGCCGGGTTGATCGAGCGTGACATCCTCTCCGGCCTTTGGGGGCCGGAGGCACGGCTCGGCATCCATGCCCTGTCGGCGCATTACGGCATCGGCGCGACGCCGTTGCGGGAAGGCATGTCGCGACTGGTTTCGCGCGGACTCGTGACGGCGGTGGGCCAGCGTGGCTTCCGCGTCGCCAGCGTATCTCGCGCCGACCTCGAGGACATCACCGCAACCCGCACTCTGATTGAGGTCGAAGCGCTGAGCCGCTCCATGGCCGATGGCAACGACGAATGGGAAGCCGGCATCGTCGCCTGCCTGCACCGGCTGCGTCAGAAGCTGCTCCGCGATCCCGAGACGATGCGCGAAGGCACGCCGGAGTTCGACGCGCTTCACAAGGCGTTCCACCGATCGCTGCTCGCCGCCTGCGGCTCGGAGCGGCTGCTGGCCCTTCATGACGACCTGTACCTGCAGGCCTACCGGTATCGACGCGTCATGATGAGCCGCTTCGAGCATCCGGAATGGTTCATAAAGGAACATCAGGAACTGGCCCATCTCGTCATAGCACGTGACACCGAGGCGGCCGTGCAACGCCTGTCGAAACACCTCCTGTCGACACTTGAGGTGGTTTATGGAGCGGCCTGATCCCCGCGGGCTGGCCGCCCATCGCTGCGTCGGCACGGCGGCCATAGAGTTTGAGCATGTCGACCTGGACTATGGCGGCAGGCCGGTACTCGCCGACCTCTCGCTCTCGGTCGGGAAAGGCGAGATCGTCTGCATCATCGGCCCCTCCGGCTGTGGCAAGACCACGGCGCTGCGTATCGCCGGAGGTCTGGTCAGGCCCAGATCGGGCGACGTCAGGGTTGCCGGCAGGCCTGTCGCCGGGCCGCGCCGCGACGTGGCCATCGTCTTCCAGGACTATGGCAAGGCGCTCTTGCCCTGGCGCACGGCGAGCGGCAACGTCTCGCTGGCGCTGGAGGCGGCGGGCGTGCCCACGCGCGAGCGGCGCGAGCGCATCCACGCCCTGCTCGAAAAGGTCGGGCTGCACGGCCATGCCGACAAATATCCGACCGAGATGTCGGGTGGGATGCAGCAGCGGCTGCAGATCGCCCGCTGCCTGGCGCAGGAACCTTCGGTGCTCCTGATGGACGAGCCATTCGGCGCGCTCGACGCCATGACCCGGCAGACGCTGCAGGACGAGACGCTGTCCATCGTCGCCGAGACCGGCGCCACCGTCTTCTTCGTCACGCACGATCTGGAGGAAGCCATCTATCTCGGCGACCGCGACATCGGGCTGTTGCCCAATCCGGGCCGCATCGGCACTGTCTGCGACATCGGGCTACCACGGCCGCGCGACCAACTCGAGACACGCGAGATGCCCGAATTCCTTCGGCTGAGGCGCGCGCTGTTCGACTTCATCGAGAAGGCGGAAGGATGAGCCGCGTCTTCCAGGCGCTGCTCGTCCCGGCGCTGTTGCTGCTGGCGGCCGAGATAGCGGTGCGCGTATCGGGCACCGACAGCAACGCCGTAGCCGCGCCCAGCGCCGTCATCGTGGCGTTCATCTCCGCGCTGGCGGACGGCACCATGCTGGCGGCGACGCGGGACACACTGGTCAGTGCCGTCGCGGGCCTGGCCGTCGGTTCGGCGATAGGCCTGGTCCTCGGCCTGCTTTTCGGGCTTGTGCGAGCTGTCGACCGGCTGATGGAAATAACCATCGAGGCGATCCGCCCGATCCCTTCGGTGGCGCTGATCCCGATCGGCATGCTCGCGCTCGGCTTCGGCTACGGCTTCGAGATCGCCATCGTCGCCTTCGCCAGCGTGTGGCCGATGCTGATCATGACGCGAGCGGCAATCGCCGGCATCGAGCCCCGCCTGCTCGAAGTCTCTCGGGCGCTCCGGCTGTCGCCGATGCAGCGCATCGTCAAGATCGTCATTCCGGCGGCGCTGCCGCGCATCATCGTGGCTTTCCGCCTCGGAGCGGGCTTCGCGCTCGTTGTTGCCGTCACCGTCGAGATAGCCGCCAACCCGCAAGGCTTGGGCTACGGCATCCTGATCGCCCAGCAATCGCTCAGTCCGCAACTGATGCTCGCCTATCTCCTGTGGATCGGCCTCGTCGGCTACGGCCTCAATGCCGGCCTGTCGCTGGCTCAGCAACGACTGCTCGGGCGAGCGGCGATGGTCGAGGCGCCGCGTTGAGCGGCCGCCGTCTTCCGTGGCTGGCGGGAAGCCTTGCCGTGGCGGCGGCGTTCGTCCTGCTTTGGCAGTG
>JBQCFA010000070.1:0-8659 GCA_051959695.1 Rhizobiaceae bacterium | reverse complement strand
TGGCCGAGATGAAGAACCAGGACCCGACCAAGCCGATGGATTCGACTGAATATGTCGCGCAGCTTGCGACCTTTTCGCAAGTGGAGCAGTCCGTTCAGACCAACACCAAGCTCGATCAACTCCTCCAGACCTCGGCGCTGGCCCAGGCGGGCAACATCATCGGCCACGACATCACCTCCGCCGACGGCAACACGTCCGGTACGGTTTCTTCCGTCCGCCTCACTTCCGACGGGCTTGTGGCGATCCTCGATACCGGCGAGCAAGTGACCATGGAAAGCGGCGTGGTGATCCAGTAGCCGCAAAGGCCGAAGCCGTGAACGAAGCCGATGCCCTCGACATCATGCAATACGCGATCTGGACCGTGCTTCTCGCATCGGGTCCCGCCGTGCTGGTTGCGATGGTGGTCGGCGTCGGTATCGCGCTCGTCCAGGCGCTGACGCAGGTCCAGGAAATCACCCTTACCTTCGTCCCCAAGATCGTCGCCATCCTCGTGGTCACGGCGATCACCGGGCCGTTCGTCGGCGCCCAGATTTCCTCCTTCTCCAACGTGGTCTTCCAGCGCATCCAGAACGGGTTCTGAACAAGACTGCCGCGTTCGCCGTCTCACCCTCGCGCAAGCTTCGCCCGCTAGTTTCCCGGAAAATGGTCGCTCGTTCGGCCTGATCTGCCCGTGGGGACCCTGACAGCGAATGGCGATCACCGAGACCAGTTCGACGGCTGAAATCAAGAAGCACGGCCGAGACGTAGGTTTCGCGCTCGGCATCATCACCATCCTGTCGGTGCTGTTCCTGCCGATCCCGCCCTTCCTGATCGATATCGGCCTTGCCTTCTCGATCGCCGTGTCAGTGCTGATCCTGATGGTGGCGCTGTGGATCCAGCGGCCGCTGGATTTCTCCTCGTTCCCCACCGTGCTCCTCGTGGCGACCATGCTGAGGCTCTCCCTCAACGTCGCCACCACGCGCGTGATCCTCTCGCACGGCAACGAGGGCACGAACGCCGCCGGCTACGTCATCGGCGGTTTCTCGCATCTTGTCATGGCCGGCGATTTCGTTATCGGCCTGATCGTCTTCCTGATCCTCATCGTGGTGAACTTCATCGTCATCACCAAGGGTTCGACCCGCATCGCCGAGGTCGGGGCGCGCTTCACGCTCGACGCCATTCCCGGCAAGCAGATGTCGATCGACGCCGATCTTTCCGCCGGCATGATCGACGACAAGGAAGCCCAGCGCCGCCGTCGCGAACTGGAGGAGGAGAGCGCCTTCTTCGGCTCGATGGACGGCGCCTCCAAATTCGTTCGCGGCGACGCCATCGCCGGCCTGCTTATCACGGCGATCAATATCGTCGGCGGCATCGCCATCGGCTATGCCCGGCACGGCATGGGCCTTAGCCAGGCGGCTGACATCTTCACCAAGCTGTCGGTCGGCGACGGCCTCGTCTCCCAGATTCCCGCCCTGATCGTCTCGCTCGCCGCCGGTCTCCTCGTCTCCAAGGGTGGCACGCGCGGCTCTGCGGACCAGGCGGTGTTCGGCCAGTTGAGCAATTACCCCCGCGCGCTCTTCGTCGCCGCGACGCTGATGGCGCTGCTTGCCGTCATGCCGGGACTGCCGGCGCTCCCGTTCCTCTTCCTCGGCGGCATGATGGCCACGGTGGGCTATGTCATCCCGATGCGTGAGAGCCGTCGCGCGGCGGAAGCGGCGGAAGTCGAGAAAAAGCAGCAGGTCGTCAAGGACGACGAGGAGAAGAACTCCATCAAGGCGTCCCTCAGGACCGCCGAGATCGAGCTCCTGATCGGCAAGCAGCTGTCGGCCAAGTTGCTCGCCTCGCATCAGGAACTGGCGTTCCGCATGTCGAAGATGCGCAAGAAGTTCGCCCAGCAATACGGCTTCGTCGTACCCGAGGTCAGGCTGACGGACGATTTCGCCATCCCGACCAAGAGCTATCGTATCAAGGTCCACGGCACGGTCGTCGCCGAACACGAGCTGCGCGTTGGCGAGCTGCTCGTCCTGGTCGGCAACGGCGCGCCGCCCGACATGCCGGGCGAGGAGGTGCGCGAGCCAGCATTCGGCATGCGCGCCTATTCGGTGCCGGAGATGTTCGCCGAGGACCTGAAGCGCGAAAACTATTCCTTCGCCGACAACATGTCCGTGCTGCTCACCCATTTGTCCGAGGTCGTGCGCAACAACCTGCCGCAGCTTCTCTCCTACAAGGACATGAAGGCGCTGATCGAGCGGCTCGATCCGGAATACCGCAAGCTCGCCGACGAGATATGCACCACCCACATCACCTATCCCGGCCTCCAGGCCGTGCTGAAGCTCTTGCTCGCCGAGCGCATCTCCATCCGCAACCTCCATCTCATCATCGAGGCGATCGCCGAGATCGCTCCGCATGTCCGCCGCACCGAGCAGATCGTCGAGCACGTGCGCATCCGCATGGCGCAGCAGATATGCGGCGACCTGACCGAGGGCGGTGTCCTGAAGGTGCTGCGCCTCGGAAACCGCTGGGACCTCGCCTTCCACCAGAGCCTCAAGCGTGACGGCAAGGGCGAGATCCGCGAATTCGACATCGACCCGCGCCTGCTGGAGGAATTCGGCCAGGAGGCCTCGAAGGCCATCCGCGGCCATGTCGATGCCGGCGAGCGCTTCGTGCTGGTGACCGCGCCGGACGCACGCCCCTATGTGCGCATGATCATCGAGCGCATGTTCCCGACGCTGCCGGTGCTCAGCCATGTCGAGATCGCCAAAGGGGTCGAGATCAAGGTTCTCGGGTCGATCGCGTGACGGTGACGCTGTCACAGACCGTCCTCGCCGCTTTCCTCGCCTTCTGCCGGGTCGCCGCCTGCTTCATGATCATGCCCGGCTTTTCCAGCGCCCGCGTGCCGATGCAGGTCCGCCTCTATGTCGCGGTGGCGGCAAGCCTGGCGCTGTTTCTCCACCTCTCCGACATCATCCTGCCCTTTGCCGAATCGACGCCCGACACGCTCTTCAGGACCATTGCATCGGAGTTGCTCACCGGGGCGCTGATCGGCGTTCTGGCGCGCATCTACCTGCTGGCGCTTGAATTCATGGGCAGCGCCATCTCGATGATGATGGGCTTCAGCAATATCGGCGGCAGTGCGGCGCTCGAAAGCGATCCGCAGGCGGCACTGGGAAGCCTTCTCTCCTTCGCCGCGCTTCTCGTGCTTTTCCTGCTCGACTTCCATCTCGAGATCATCAAGGCGCTTGTGACCTCCTACCAGGTGGCGCCGCCCGACGTGCTCTTCGACCCGCAATCGGCGCTCGTCGACGTGACCGACACCATTTCGCAATCGCTTTTCGTCGTCTTCAGATTGGGCAGCCCCTTCGTGGCCTATGCCATCCTGGTCAACCTGGGCACCGGCCTCGTCAATAAGCTGACGCCGCAGATCCCGATCTATTTCATCTCGCTTCCCTTCATCATCACCGGCGGGCTCGTGCTCATGTATTTCGCCATCGGCAATTTCCTCAGCCTCTATGCCGACGGTCTCGTCTCCATCACGATAGGGAGGTGACATGGCGTCACGCACGGACCGGCTCAGGAAGCTCGTCGACGTCCAGGAGCAGCTGAAGGCATTGCACGAGATGCGTCGGGCGACCGCGCTCGCCGAGGCATCCGCCGCCGGGCGCGAGGCGGAGGAGCTTGCCGCTCGCTTCGACGCGGAGGATTCGCTCACCGACCTGTTCCCCGACCTCTACGCCCGCCGCGTCGAGCGCGCGCTCCGCCGCCAGGACCAGCGGCTGGCGACCGCGCGCAAGGAGGCCGGCCATGTCGCCACTCAGACCGCCCGCACCAACATGGTCGAGCGCTCCTGGCGCGAGGCGCGACGCGAAGACGAGCGGCAGGCGGGCGAGCGGTCGACGCTGGAAGCGGTCGAGCGCAAGCTCCTCACGCGCAAGTAAGCCTGCGGCAAGCTAGTTCGGGCAAGGTTGCGCACAACGATAGACTGGCGTCATCGGGCGCCGACATGCAAAGGACGGGAATTTCCTTGGCCATCTCTCCTCCCAGCGACATCGTTCTCGACGTGGCGCGCGCCGTCGATCCGGCGGAACTGGCGGCGGCACGGACGCAGCTCGCCGATCGCGCGCGGGCCGGCGTCGGAAAAGCCGATTTCCCGGATATCGCTTCGTTGGCGAGCCCATCCGAATCCCCCGCCAAGAACATGGCGGGCATGCGCTTCGCCGGGCGCGCCGATGCGGACAAGACGGGCGAGACGCCGAAGGCCTATCGCAAGTTCGAGGCGGCGGTGCTGCAGAACTTCATGCAGTCGATGATGCCGAAGGACAGCGAGGCGGTCTACGGCAAGGGTCTGGCCGGCGACATGTGGAAATCCGAGCTCGCCAAGCAACTGGGAACCGTGCTCGCGGATCGCGGCGGCATCGGCATCGCCAACCGGCTGCTGAAGGATCACTACATGGTCGGCGACAAGAAGATTCCCCTGGCCGGCGCCTCGGAAGGCGCCCGCAAGGACGCAGCCGACATGAAGCACATGCTCTCGGTCGCGATGGTCCAGGAGATGCAGCGCAAGCTCAACAGTCCGCTTTCCGTCGGCGACGGCGGTGACGAGAGCAAGATCTAGGGAACGTCCAGGAGCCGTGATGCAGGAAGCCGCCCTCTACAGCCCGCAACTGTCGCCGCACGCTCCGGCCGAACAGTCGGCAGCGCCTCGTCCCGCCGCGCTCTCGGCCATCATCGGGCGGATCGAGGAGGCGGTCGAACAGGAGACGGCGGCGATACGCAGCGATCCCGGCTTTGATGTCAAAGGGTCCAACGCACGCAAAAGCCGCTATCTCTATGAGCTCAACCGGGCCATGAAAGGCCTGTCGCAGGCCGAGGTGCTGCGCGAGCACCGCGACGCGCTCATCCGCCTCCGCGGCAAGCTTGCGGAAAATGAGAAGGCTCTGCGCGCCCATCTGAACGCCGTTGCCGAGGTCGCATCGCTCATTCGCGAAGCTATCCAGCGCGCCGATGCCGACGGCACCTATTCCGCCCACGAATTCGGCACCGGCCGCGCCGCATGAAGCCCTTTCCGGCCGATACCGGGCGCTGTCGCCCGCGGGGCTCCGCCGGGGCGGATCGATGATCAAGTTCGTCATCGCCGCCCTCTGGCTCGTCGTCGTCACGCTGGGGACGGTGATGTTCTCCTTTTCCCTGTCCGGACCCAAGGCGAAGGCGCCGGAGCCGGCCTTCTTCGGCGGCCTGGACTATGTGAAGACCGATATCATTTCGGTGCCGCTTATGAAGGACCAGGAAGTCTATGGCTATTTCCTCACCCGGCTGGTCTATACGGTCGAGCCCGCCGTCATGAAGACATTGTCGCTGCCGGCGGATGCGCTCCTGGTCGACCAAGTCTACACCTATCTCTATGCCAATCCCCAGATCGACTTCGCCGACTATGCCCGGCTCGATCTCGACAAGCTGCGCAACGGCATCCGCGAATCGGTGAACAAGCGTGTCGGCAAGGAACTGGTCCACGACGTACTCATCGAGCAGATCGATTTCCTGACCAAGGCCGAGATACGCGACAACACCATCCGGCGCCGTACCGGCACACCGGCACGGACCGAAGGCGAGCCTGCGCCGGTCGTGCACTGAAAGGCTCTAAAGGGTCACGTGCAGCCCCTGCAGGCTGGCCGCGAGCAGCGTCAGTCCGAACAACAGCACGAGCAGCGCGCCGCCGATCTCGAAAGCCGACTGGATCAGGCCGCTCGCCGTTCCTCCGCCGGCCAGCCGAACGGCGACGTTCTTGGCGAATACCGCCGCCGTCGCCAGGATCGATACGGTGATCGCAGTGCCGATCGACATGGCGACAACGGAGGCGATGCCGGCCGCCCAAAGGCCGTTGAGAAAGGCGAAGGTAAGCACGATCAGCGCACCGGTGCAGGGCCTGAGCCCTACCGCCATGATCGCCGACCAGGCGGTGCGCCAGTCGAATTCCTTGCCGCCGAGAAGTGATGGCTCCGGCGCATGGCTGTGCCCGCATTCCGCGCAGACCTCGCCTGGCCCGTGCGAATGGGCATGATGGTGGTGATGATGCCCGTCATCATGGAGCGGGTGGTTGTGCCCATGCCGATGATGATGATGACCGTCATGCATCGGCTCCGCGAGTTGCATCGGCGGTGCGCCCGCGACCGCCATGACGGGGCGTCTCGCTCCTGCCAACGCGGATATCTTGCGGAAAAGCAGCCACGCGCCGAACAGCGTGACCAGCGTATAGCTGAGGATCTCGAGCGCCCAGGTCGCGCTGGTCATGGTGATCGCCGTGCCGCGCAGGAACAGGAAGATCGCCGACATCATCAGGATGGCCGTGACGCCTTGCAGGAGCGCGGAGATGAAGGACAAGAGGATGCCGCGCCGAAGCTCGATCTCGTTGGCGACCATGTAGGAGGAGATCACTGCCTTGCCGTGCCCCGGACCGGCGGCATGGAACACGCCATAGGCGAAGGATACCCCACCCAATATCCAGAAGGCGTGCCCGTCCTTTTTGAGGGCGCGCATCGCTTCGGTCAGCGCGTGATAGAAACGCTGCTGTTCGACGTTCACCCATTGCAGGAAGCCCGCCAGTGGACCCGCCGGCACGATCTGTGGTTCCGCCGCGCCGATGCCGAGAGAGCTTTGTGCATGTGCATTTACGGCGAATATCAAGGCCACCGCGACACAGGGGGCCAGTAGCAGGAGGGACCGTCCGAGATGTTTCGTCATGGCTGGCACGCGATCTCCAGTTTCGTCGCGAAAATCTTGCTGAGATCCGTCGGATCGCTGAAGAAGGCGTCCGTAAGCGTCTTCTGGTTCTGGGCGAGCGCCTTGTCCGGATCTGGCCGGATGACGTTCTTGGTGCAGGTCGAAGGCAGCCCTTCGACGTGCAGATCGTCATCCGTGTGAAAATCGATCGCCGTATAGAAGGTGGGATCGTAGACACCGAAATCGGTCTTGCCCGAAAGCTTCAGCGGCTTCTTCGGATGGGTCTCGAAAAGCAGCAGAAACTGATTGTCCTTGAAGTCGGCGATCATGTGCGCTGGCGGTTGCATGGCGACATCCTTGCCGTCCTGCGTCACCAACTGGAAATAATTGTAGTGGCCGAGCGAATCGTAGACCGTCTTTTCGAGCGCCGCCAATTCGGGCTTCTCCAGCTTCAGGTCCTTGTTCTTGTCGAATTGAACAAGGACGGTGCTCGAAAAGAAATCGTCGAAGCGCCAGACATGCCGCAGCGATTTCACCGTGCCGTCCGGGCTGATCAGAAGCTCCAGCCGCGCGTCGGCGAAGACATGCGGGTGGGCGGACGCCGGCATGCCGCCGATAATGACGGCGATCGCCGAGCCGGACAATATCTTGAGGATCGGAAGCGCTCGCATGGCACCCGCAGCCGCCTGAATCAAGAACCAACGTCGCTCGAAAACGGGCGAAACTGGGACGCTCAGTCCGGCCGCGACTTTTCCCGCGCCTTGAACCATTGCACGAGGTAGTCGACGAAGACCCTGACCTTCGCCGGCAGGTAGCGCCTGTGGGGGTAGACGGCGAAGATGCCGCCCCCGTTGAGCAGGAATTCGTCCAGCACCGGCACGAGGCGCCCGTTCTCGATCTCGGCCATGGCGATGAAATCGGGAAGGATGGCGAAACCCAGCCCCGCCAGCGCCGCCGCCCGCGCGGCGATCGGGCTGTTGACCTCGATCGGCCCCGAGACGGAGACGCTCAACGTTTCCCCGCCGCCGCCGGCGAAAGGCCAGTTCGACAGCCAGCGTCCGTTGGTGTCGATGATGCAAGGCAGATTGGCGAGATCCTGCGGCCGTGAGGGTCTGCCGTACCTGGCGATCGCTTCCGGCGAGGCGCAAAGACGGAGCGAGAACGGCGCCAGCTTGCGCGCGATCAGCGAGGAATTCTCCAGACGGGTGATTCGGATCGCGAGATCGAAGCCTTCCTCCACCAGATCGACGAACCGGTCATCGAGATGGATTTCGAGCACGATGTCGGGATAGTCCCGCGCAAAGTCGATCAGCGACTGACCGAGCTGGGCATCCGCGAAGGTGCGCGGCGCGGAAAGCTTGATGCGGCCCTTCACGTCGCCAGCCGATTCGCGCACCGTTTCCTGAAGGCTGTCGATCTCACGGACGATATCCGAAGCGCGGCCGAAATAGGTGTGCCCGGCTTCGGTCAGCGAGAACTGCCGGGTCGTGCGGTTGAGAAGAAGAGCGCCGAGCTCATCCTCCAGTTCGCGCACATATTTGGACAGAAGCGCCTTGGAACGCCCGATCTTGCGCGCCGCGGCCGAGAAGCCTTCCGCTTCGACCACCGCGATGAAGGCCCGCATGCGCGTCAGCGTGTCCATGGCCCCAGGCCTTTCGTCGATCGGACGGACATGCGCCGCGATCTCATTGGCGATACCGCCTGTCGTCTATCGTTCGATCCTGTGAATTTTTCAACCCGCCCCCGATTTTTCATTGATTGGACATGATTTTCTTCTTATATCGCGATTGCCCAAAGTCGCACGTGCCTGTGGGCGTCCCCCGAACCTCGGAATGGCGAGGCAATCGGGACGGTACCCGGGAAGTAACGAGCCCGGTCGGTTCAGCGGCCAGCCGCCGATCCGAGGACGCCTTGAAGCAACGACGGTGCGGGCCTTTCTGGTGTCTGCCGGTCGTCCATAGACCGG
>JBQCFA010000069.1:0-9711 GCA_051959695.1 Rhizobiaceae bacterium | reverse complement strand
GCGCGAGAACCAGGAGATGGCCCGGCTTGCCGACAAGCCGATCCGCTGGATTTGCGAGGACGCGATGAAATTCGCCGAGCGCGAGGAACGGCGCGGCAGCCGTTACGACATCGTCCTGCTCGATCCGCCCGCCTATGGCCGCGGTCCGAAAGGCGAGGTCTGGCAGCTTTTCGAGGACCTGCCGGCGCTTGTCGAAATCTGCCGCTCGATCCTGACGCCGAAACCGCTGGCGGTTGTCCTGACGGCCTATTCCATCCGCGCCTCCTTTTTCGCCATCCATGCGCTGATGCGCGACAGTTTCGCCGGCATGGGCGGCAGGGTGGAATCCGGCGAGCTCGTCATCCGCGAGAAATCGGCCGGCCGGGCGCTTTCCACCTCGCTCTTCTCGCGCTGGGTGGCGGGATGATCGACCACCAGGACAGACCGCGTGTAGGACAGGTCAAGGAAGTCACCAGCCTGTCCAATCCGCTGGTCAAGGACATCCGGGCGCTGGCGCTGAAGAAGTTCCGCGACCAGCAGGGGGCCTTCATGGCGGAGGGCCTGAAGCTCGTCATCGACGCGCTCGACCAGGGCTGGACGATTCGCTCGCTTGTCTTCGCCAAGGCGGGCCTCGGCAATGCGTCCGTCGAGCGCGCCGCGGCGCGAACGGTGGCCGCTGGCGGCACCGTGCTCGAAGTCAGCGAAAAGGTGCTCGGCGCCATCACCCGACGCGACAACCCGCAGATGGTCATCGGCGTCTTCGCCCAGCGTCTGGCGCCGCTTGCCTCGATCCGGCCTTCCGGCGACGATGTGTGGGTGGCGCTCGACCGCGTCCGCGATCCGGGCAATCTCGGCACCATCATCCGCACCGCCGACGCCGTCGGCGCAAAGGGCATCATCCTGGTCGGCGATTGCACCGATCCTTTTTCGCTCGAAACGGTGCGCGCCACCATGGGCTCTGTCTTTTCCGTGCCTGTCGCCAAGGCCTCGATAGAGGCCTTCCTCGCCTGGCGAAGGGACTTTCCCGGCCTCGTCGTCGGCACGCATCTGAAGGGCGCCGTGGACTATCGCTCAGTCGATTTCCGTGCTCGTCCGGTCCTGCTCCTCATGGGCAACGAACAGCAGGGCTTGCCCGACGATCTCGCCGTCGCCTGCGATCGCCTTCTCCGCATTCCGCAGGCCGGGCGCGCGGATTCGCTCAATCTTGCCGTGGCCACGGGGGTGATGCTCTTCGAGATCCGCCGCGATGCGCTGAGGCTCGACATGGAGCACGCCGAGTGAAGCCGCGTGCCATCCTGCCCTATGTCGGGATCGTGATCGTCGCCGTCGCGCTCGACCAGTGGATCAAGCGCCTCGTCGAGAGTGGCATGGCGCTGCACGAAAAGATCGACCTGCTGCCTTTCCTGGCGCTTTACCATACGCGCAACACCGGCATCGCCTTCTCCCTCCTGGCCGGCTTCGGCGATGTCGGCCTCGTCCTCGTGGCGCTCGCCGTCATAGCGGTCGTGCTGGTGCTCGCCGCGCGCACCACAAGCGGCCAGGTCTTCGCGCGCGTAGGCTTCGCGCTGGTCGTAGGCGGGGCGATCGGCAACCTGATCGACCGCATCGCGTTCGGCTACGTCATCGACTATGTCCTGTTCCACACGCCGGTCTGGTCGTTCGCCATCTTCAATCTCGCCGACGCGTTCATCACCGTCGGAGCCGGTCTCGTGCTGCTTGAGGAATTCGTCGACTGGCGACGCGGCCGTGACGCGACGGAGCCGGAGCAACCCTCGGGCCGTTAATGCCGAGGGACGGATTTCACAAAAAGCCGGAAACGGAGGAAAGCGATGCCCGATACCTTCAAAGCCATCCTTGTCTCGCGCGACGAGGACAAGAACCAGTCGGTCGCCATCGCCGACCTTACCGATTCCGACCTGATGGAAGGCGATGTCACGGTGGCCGTCGAGGCGACGACGGTGAACTACAAGGACGGCCTCGCCATCACCGGCAAGGCCCCCGTAGTGCGCCGCTTCCCTATGATCCCGGGGATCGACTTCGCCGGCACGGTGATCGCCTCCGGCCACCCCGATTGGAAGGAAGGCGACCGGGTCATCCTAAATGGCTGGGGCGTCGGCGAGACGCACTACGGCGGCTTTGCCGGTCACGCGCGCGTCAAGGGCGACTGGCTGGTGCCCTTGCCGGCCGGAATGGACCCGCTTCAGGCGATGGCGGTCGGCACCGCCGGCTATACCGCGATGCTCTGCGTCATGGCGCTGGAGCGCCACGGGATCACGCCTGCGCGCGGACCCGTGCTGGTGACGGGGGCGTCAGGCGGCGTCGGTTCGGTCGCGATCGCCCTCCTGTCGAAGCTGGGCCACCATGTCGTGGCCTCGACCGGGCGCGCCGCCGAGCAAGCCTACCTGCATGGTCTGGGCGCGGCCGAGATCATCTCCCGCGAGGAGCTGTCGGGACCGGCCAAGCCGCTCGGCAAGGAACGCTGGGCCGGAGCCGTGGACGCCGTCGGCAGCCACACCCTCGCGAACGTCCTGTCGACGACCTCCTATGGCGGCGCCGTCGCCGCCTGCGGGCTGGCCCAGGGCATGGACCTGCCGGCAAGTGTCGCGCCCTTCATCCTCCGCGGCGTCTCGCTGCTCGGCATCGATTCGGTCATGGCGCCCAAGCCTATCAGGCTGGAGGCCTGGCGGCGGATCGCCTCCGATCTTGACCACGGCAAGCTCGCTTCGCTCTCCACGACCACGGGTTTCGACGGCATTCTTCCGGCGGCGCGCGACATCGTCGAGGGCAAGGTGCGGGGCCGGATCGTGATCGACGTGCGCTGAAAAGGAGCCGCTTCGCTAAAATCTTAGCGAAGGCTCAAAAGCTTCTCTAATCGCTCCGCCCTATCATTGCGGCGACATGGCGGATACCGGGCTGCATACAAAGGTCGCGTTCGAGCCGGGCGGCGAGACATCTCGCGCGCCGGAAGCCGTGATCCTGCCGCTTCCGCCGGCCGCGAGGATTTCCGCCGCTCCCGGCTATCTGCTCTACGTCCTCACCGGGTTCGCGGCGCTGCTGGCGGGACTCGCGAACCTCTCCGGATCGCCGCATTACCTCAGCGACGCCATCCTCCTGGCCGGTTTCGCCGCCTTCCTGATCGGCTGGCGCACGCGCAATGATGCCGCCAGGGTCAGCCGCATCCTCGGCGACGAGGCGGCCAGCCGCGCCGAGATCGAGACGCTCGCCGACCGGATGTGGGAACTGCAGGAGAGCGTGGAGCGCTTCCGCGGCCTGATCGATGCGCTCGGCGACGTCGTCGTCCACCGCGATCGCGAGGGCCGTATCGTCTACGCCAACCGGGTGCTTGCCGATCTCGTGGGCTGCCCGCAGAAGGCGCTGTCCGGCAAGACACTCTCCCAGCTTGGCATCGAGATCGGCGTGGTGCCCGACGCCGCCTTCGCCGACGGCGAATGCCTGAGTTCCACCGACGTCGCCATCCGCTCCGGCGGCGAAACGCGCTGGTTCTCCTGGATCGAGCTGTCGGTGCGCGACAAGGCGAGCGACGCCGTCTCGCACCGCGCCATAGCGCGCGACATCACCGCCCGCAAACGTGCCGAGAAGGCCTCGGTCGCCGCCCGCGAGCGCGCCGAGTTCGCCAATCTCGCCAAGTCCCGCTTCCTGGCCACCGTCAGCCACGAGATCCGCACCCCGATGAACGGCATCATGGGCATGGCCACCCTGCTTGCCGACACACGCCTGTCGCCGGAACAGCGCACCTATGTCGGCGCCATCTCCACGTCCGCCAGCGCGCTTCTCGCGCTCATCGAGGACCTGCTCGACTTCTCCAAGATTGAGGCGGGGCGCTTCGATATCGAGCCGCAATCGGTCTCTCCGCGTGAGATCGTCGAGAACGTCTCCGAGCTTCTCGCCGCCAAGGCCTATGCCAAGGGAATAGGCCTTGGCTGCTATTGCGCGCCGGATGTTCCCGCGATCATCACCGCCGACCCTAACCGGCTGCGCCAGGTGCTGCTCAACCTGATGGGCAATGCTGTAAAGTTCACCGATGAGGGCGGCGTGCAGGTCGAGGTGGACATCGTCGACCAGGCCGGACTGCATGCCATCCGGTTTACGGTCTCCGACACAGGCCCGGGCATGCGCAAGAGCGAGCTGGAACGCGTCTTTCAGGAGTTCGAGCAGGCGGACGGCACATCGACCCGCAAGCATGGCGGAGCCGGCCTCGGCCTCGCCATCTCGCGGCGCATCGTCGAGGCGATGAACGGTCGCATCGGTGTCGATAGCGAACCTGGCGCCGGCAGCCGCTTCCATGTCGAGCTGCCGCTCGCGCGCATGACCGCGCTTGGCACTCGGCCGAAGCTCCTCGAGGGCCGCAGGATCGGCATCGTGTCGCCTAATTGCGTCGAGCCTGAACTGATCGCACGGACAGTAGAATCCTGCGGCGGCTCGGCGATTATCGCCGATGGCGTCGGCGCGCTCGTCCGCGAGGCGCGGGCGCGCAGTCTCGAGCTTGATTCGATCCTCGTCGATACGGCATTGGAAGAGCCGGACGGCGGCATCCTCAAGCGGCTCCGTCGCCAGCTTGGCGGCGATTTCGATGCCATAACCCTGATCGCTCCGTCCGACCGCGGCCATCTTACGCACTATAGGCAGGCCGGCTATTCCACCTTCCTCGCCCGCCCGGTTCGCAGCGAGACCTTGCTGCGCGTCCTGCTCGCCGCCAAATCGGCCGATCCGATCCTGAAGACGCCGGAAAAGCCGGAGCCCTCCGCATCCGGCCCGGTCCCAGCCGAAGGCGACGGACTGAACGTCCTGATCGCCGAGGACAACGAGATCAACGCCATGCTGGCGCGTACGGCGCTTTCCAGGGCGGGGCATCAGGTGCGGCTTGTCACCAACGGCCGCGCGGCCGTCGACGCGGTCATCCATTCGCAGCGCGGCAAGCGGTTTGACGTCGTGCTGATGGACCTGCACATGCCGGTGATGGACGGCCTCGACGCGATCGCGCTCATTCGCAAGCACGAAGAGGAGCGTGGTTCGCCACCCGTCCCCATCATGGTCCTGTCCGCCGACAGCCAGGAGACCACGCGGCATGCCGTCCTTGCCCATGGCGCCACCGGTTTCGTCTCCAAACCGCTCGATCCGAAGGCGCTGGCGGAAGCTGTTGCCGAACAGGCCATTGCATGAGAAGCCGAACTTAGGCATCCTTGACCGCAAATGCGGTGCGGCCAAAAAACTGTCATTCTCCTGTTGCAGGAACCGGTTAACGACCGGCCCGGTTGCGCAATCGCGAGGATCATCGATGCGGGCGACGATGCTGGAACGTAAGAACGGCCCAGTGTCAGGGCGCGCGCTGCCTGCAACCGAGCGCGAGGACGTGCCCTCGGGCGCCGTGCTTGGTCGTATCGGCCGGCTGGAGGTTCGCCTGGCGCGTGATTCCGCGGAAATCGCCGCCGCGCAGGAAGTCCGCTTCCGGGTCTTCTACGACGAGCTCGGGGCTCGCCGGGATGCGGTGACGGCTGTGGAGCGGCGCGATTCGGACCGGTTCGATTCGGTCTGCGATCATCTGCTGGTGCTCGACACCGCGATTCGCGGCCCCGCCACGCAGCAGATCGTCGGAACCTACCGCCTCCTGCGCCAGGAAAGCGCGATCGCGGCCGGCGGTTTCTATTCCGACGAGGAATTCCAGCTCGAGGCGCTGATCGCCCGCCACCCGGGACGCCGCTTCCTCGAACTCGGCCGCTCCTGCGTCCTGCCCGCCTACCGCTCCAAGCGTACGATCGAGCTCCTCTGGCAGGGCATCTATGCCTATGTCGGCTATTACGACATCGGCGTCATGACCGGCTGCGCTTCCTTCCACGGGACGGTGCCCGCGGCACATGCCGAGGCGCTCTCCTTCCTTGCACAGAATTGCCGGGCCGAGCGGGAATGGGACGTACGCGCGGTGATCTCGCGCTACCACACCATGGACCTGATGCCGTCCGAGGCAATCCATCCGCGCTCGGCGCTCGCCGCGATGCCGCCGCTCATCAAAGGCTATCTCAGGCTCGGCGCCAGGATCGGAGACGGCTGCGTCATCGACCGCGATTTCGGCACGACGGACGTTTTCATCATCCTGCCGATGGAATTCGTCTCCGAGCGCTACCTGAACTATTACGGCGCCGAGGCCGAACGCTTCAACGCTTGAGGTCGGGGGTAGCCGCGACAGGTTCATGCAGGCCCGAGCCGCGCCCGCCTTGCCGCGCGGCCATCGCCGAGGGACCTTCCCCCGACCTAGAACGCGGTGCTGAAACCGACCGTCCCCTTGAACCCGTGGCTGCCCTCAAAGCTGGTTGACGCCAGCGCTTCGCCGTAGAGGGCATATTTGCCCCGTCCCCACCGATACGTGCCGCCGGCGCCGAGTTCCGCGCCGAACGAATCGGGTTTGAACGCAACCTCCGTGCCCGCCACATCGACTGCCGTTCCATTCAGGAATTCGTAGGTGAGATTGACGATGCCGTAAATGTGGCTGCGGTTCGCGTCGGAATCCGCATCATAATCCAGAGCCAGGCCGATGCGTCCTTTCAGGCTGTCGCCTCTGTCAAGCGTCACCCGGGCGCCGAAGGGATCGGTGAAGGCATCGAAGTCGACGGAGGTATAGGCAAGCTGCGCTTGCGGCGTCACCGACCAGTTGCCGCCGACGCGTACCTTTCGGCCGGTTTCGATGCTGAAGCCATAGCCTACGCCATCATTGTTGTGAGCAAGTTCGCCGGTGGCATCGGCCGAAAGATCGGTCGAGAGGTGGGCGATCGAAGCCTGTCCATCGACGTAGATGCCGTCATTGCCATACCAGGTGAGCGTCGCGCCTACACCGAAGCTGTCTGTCGAGTTGTGGCCCTTCCCGATGTCGGATCGGATGTCGGCGTTGATCCGGCCATATTGTACATTGACGCCGCCGATAAGCATGCCCGAGCTGTATTCGCCAAGCAGCCCGTCGACGCCGACCTGCACGAGGTATCTGTCGCTGTCGTAGGAGGCACCCGTGCTCGAATCTCCATCGACCTGGTGGAAAGCGCCTTCGATGCGGGTCCATACGTTGCTCGGACCCGGATATGCCCCGGAAGTCGTCTGTATATCCGCGTCGCCGGTGCCCGGCCAATAGCGGTCGCCGACGCGCTGCTGCAGGGTAGGCAGCTCGGTCAGGCCGAGCAGCACGACCGGGTAGTTTTCGTAGACCGGCACGGTCGGGGCGATGCCGGCGGCCCGCAGATACCAGTCGCCGTCTGTGGGATCGGCGATGCCGTTCTGGAAAAGATCGTAGGAGTAAGCCCCGCCGATCGCCGGAGCGCCGAGGACGAAGGCGCGGGCGTCGGATGTCCCCGCCACGTCGACGATCTTGATCCCGTCGCCTGTCGTTTCGGCCCCGGCGCCGCCGAGATTGGTCACGAAGACCCGCGTCGCACCGGTCCCGAGGATGGAATCCCCGGTGATGGCGAGAATGTCGGCTGGCGAGGAGTCGTCACCGAGCACGCTCTCTATGTGGAGGATGCCGCCATTGCCGGTGTAGTTGCCGGCGATTGTCAGCGTGCCGATGCCGTTTGATCCGGGAGCGATGGCGCCGCCGCCATAGTTCGCGGTGTTGCCGATCGTGCCGATGCCGGCGAGCGTGCCGCCGCGTACATCCATGATGCCGCCGAGACTGCCGTTCACTTCGAGCGTGCCGCCATAGACGCTGGTCACACCGGTGAAGCCCGTCTGGTCGGCGTTGAAGATGGTGCGTCCCGCGATCTGGTTGATGGCGCCGCTGCCGTTGATCGGGATGTCGAACACATATCCGGTTTCGGTGTGGTTGAAATTGATGTCGGCACTTGCCGCCAGCGTCACCGACGATGCCTGAAGCGTTCCGGCCGCGGCGGCGTCTTCGCCGACAGCCCCGCCGATGTTCAGGGTGGCGTCGCTCGTCGCCGTTGCGCTGCCGACGGTGAGCGCCGAGCTGCCGCCGTTCACCACGACCTTGCCGCCATCGGCGATGGTAAGGCTCCCGGTATGCCTCGTCGCAAGGTTTATTGCCGTTGCGTCCAACTCCGACCCGGCGCCGGAAACCAGGACGTCGAAATTCGTCGCAACGGAATTGCCGTTGGTGGCGATGTTCACCGTTGTCCCGGCCACGACGCCCCCATCGAGGATGGAAAGCGAGCCCTGAAGCAGTCCCATCGGACCCGAGTCCCATCGTGACCCTGGGCCGGACACCACCGCGGTCACCAGTGCCCCGGCGTATCCGATGTTTCCGAGGCCGCCCCAGTTGGTGCTGCCATTGATGTCGACCACGCCGCCGTCGCGTACATTGATGGTGGTGGTGCCGTTGTATGAGCCGAAGCCGGCCGATTCCAGCGTCGAGCCTTCACCCATTACATTTATTGTCGCAACACCTCCGGAACTCGGCGTATGAACCCTGATGGCTGCTGGCGTCGCAAAGGATGCCCCATTAGCAATGGTCAGCGTCGACTGCCTGCCCGTACCGTTGCTAAGGTCGGTCGTGTCGGTGCCGGTTGCCACAAGTCGTGTCCCGCTGCCTGATATTGTCAGACTCGCCACCTGGCCCGAGCCGCCTGCAATGTCCAGTTGGGCCACCGTTCCGCCCGCAGAGGTGCCGAACGTGACCTCGCTGCCGCCGGTGATCAGCGTGTATCCGCCGTCGAGGCCGATCCTGGTGATGTCCGTGCCGGTCGCGCCGTCGAGGATGAGCTCGCCGTCGCCAAGCTTGCCTATCGGCCCCCTGTTCAGGGAGTTGGTACCCTGGAT
This sequence comes from Rhizobiaceae bacterium, assembly GCA_051959695.1. Taxonomy (GTDB): domain Bacteria; phylum Pseudomonadota; class Alphaproteobacteria; order Rhizobiales; family Rhizobiaceae; genus Mesorhizobium_L. The sequence continues at coordinate 957 of JBQCFA010000069.1, read as the reverse complement.
CTGGCCCGAGATCGTGAGGCTTGCGCCGCCCGCGATATCGAAGTTCGCGGCTGAATCGTAGGAGAGTGTGTTGGCGCCCGTGTCGATCGTGATCGCCTTTCCGGCAATCGCGGGAGGCGGGCTCGTGATCTCGAAACTGCCGGTCAGGGTGATGGTCGAGGCTGGATCGGCGCTCGCCTGGGCATCCGCGATGGCCTGGTAGAGCTCCGTCTGGTCGGAGGCCTCGAAGTTGGCGGCCCGCGCTGCCCCTATCATGAGGCCTGTTGCAAGGGCGGTTATGCAGACGCCCCCGAGAAGTTCGCATTTCCTGTTCGATTTGCCGTCCGAAGCGCGCCCGCCTGCGCCTGCCTGCATTATTCCGATTCCTGCTATGCACTGCCTGAGAGTCGATACATTGATATCCATTGGAATTTGTTAACAAGCCACGGGCGGCTTCTCTTTCCGAAGAGACTTAACGAAATCTGACGGGCCAAGGACCAGCGCCCGTATTTGATCCCGGCCGCATCCCTGTCGTAGTGTCCCGCGAACGAATGGCCGGAGATGGTGCGGTTGCCGCATACGCGATGCCTTGACCCGCGCGGAAACGCGCGATGAACTACGATTTCGATTTCCAGGACGTCTTCGCCGCCTGGCCAGAGCTCGCGTGGGGCGCGCTCCATACGCTGATCCTGTCCGGCATCGCCATGGCCATCGGCATGCTCGTCGCGGTGGCCGGCGCACTCGGCAAGACTTCCGGCCCCAAGCCGCTGCGCATCGTTATCGACGCCTATGTCGAACTCATCCGCAATACGCCCTTCCTGATCCAGATCTTCATGATCTTCTTCGGCCTGCCGTCCTTCGGCATACGCCTGTCGTCGAACACGGCGGCCGTGATCGCGCTGGTGGTGAATGTCGGCGCCTACGGCGTCGAGATCATCCGCGCCGGGATCGAGAGCATCGGCGCCGGCCAGATCGAGG
>JBQCFA010000068.1:0-5722 GCA_051959695.1 Rhizobiaceae bacterium | reverse complement strand
GCGGCGAGCTCGGCGGTGCCCCAGGCGGCGAGGGGGTTGATCCTGACGCGCGGTCCGACGGCCTCGAAGACGGGCAGGGCACGACGGGTATCCGACTGGAAGCGCTTGCGGCCCGTGAACCAGGCGCGAAAGGGGCCGACGGCGCGCGCCATCGGCTCCACCTTGCGAATGGCGCAGCAGGCGTCCGGGTCGCTGCCGTGCAGGAGGCCGTTCGGGTCCTTCCGTGACAGCGCGCTTTCGAGCGGCGTGACGACGCGCAGATCAGTCAGACCGAGATCGTCGACCAGCCGGTCGCGATAGTCCAGCGTCTCGCCGAAATGCTTGCCCGTTTCCAGGAAGAGGACGGGCAAAGAGCGGTCGACCCTCGCGATCATGTCGAGGAGTACGGCGGAATCGGCGCCGAAAGAGGATATGGCGGCGATGCCGCCGGCAAAGCGGCGGATCGACAGTTCCACCAGCGCCTCCGCCTTCCAATGGGCGAAGCGTGCTTCGAGATCGACCGCCTCCTCGAGCGCCTCTATCTCGGCGTCAAGCGGCCTTCGCTTCGCGTCCATAAAGCGCCTCCCTGAAAGGCGCGGAACCGACGCGGCGGTAGGCGTCGAGGAAGACCTCCGACTTGTCGGAGCGTATCGCGAGATAGGTGTCGACGATGGTCTCCACTGCGCCGACGATCTCGTCGGCGCCAAAGCCGCGGCCGATGATCTCGCCGATCGAGGTGTTCTGGTCAGCCGAGCCGCCGAGTGTGATCTGGTAGAGTTCCGATCCCTTCTTTTCGACGCCCAATATGCCGATATGGCCGACATGGTGATGCCCGCAGGCGTTGATGCAGCCCGAAATCTTGATCTTGATGTCGCCGATCTCCGCCTGCCGCTCCGCAGAGGCGAAGCGCTGCGCTATCTCCTGCGCCACCGGGATCGAGCGTGCCGTCGCCAGCGCGCAATAGTCGAGGCCGGGGCAGGCGATTATGTCGGTGATGAGACCGGCATTGGCCGTTGCCAGGCCAAATTCGGCGAGCGCGTCATAGACCTTCTTCAAATCCGCTCGCGCTACATGCGGCAGAATCAGGTTCTGCTCGTGACTGACGCGAATTTCGTCGAAGGCATGGCGCTCGGCGATGGCCGCAACCGCGTCCATCTGCTCGGCGCTTGCGTCACCGGGCGGCGCGCCGATCGGCTTGAGCGAGATCGTGACTGAGGCGTAGTCCGGATTCTTGTGGGCGGCGACGTTGCGGTCGAGCCACAGCGCAAATTGGCGGTCGCCGCCGCGAGCGGCGGCAAGCACGACCGCGCCTTCCGGACGAACCGGCAGGTCGGGCAGCGCAAAATACGCGTCGATGGCGCGGATGTCGGCCTCCGGCAGCCGCAAATCGCCGTCCTTCATCGCTTCCCACTCGGCTTCGATCTGCCGCGTCAATTCCTCCACGCCGGTTTCGTGGACGAGAATCTTGATGCGCGCCTTGTACTTGTTGTCGCGGCGGCCGTTCAGATTGTAAACGCGCAGGATCGCGGTGCAGTAGGAGAGCAGGTGCTCCTCAGGCAGGAAGTCGCGCACCTTCTTGGCGATCAGCGGCGTACGGCCCTGGCCGCCGCCGACATAGACGGCAAAGCCAAGCTCGCCCTCCTCGCTGCGCTTCAGCTGCAGCCCGAAGTCGTGGGTCTTCATCGCCGCGCGGTCTTCGTCGGAGGCGATTACCGCGATCTTGAACTTGCGCGGCAGGAAGGAGAATTCCGGATGCACGGAAGACCACTGGCGCAGAATCTCGGCATAGGGCCGCGGGTCGGCCACCTCGTCGGCGGCGGCGCCGGCAAAATGATCCGCCGTCACGTTGCGGATGCAATTGCCGGAAGTCTGGATGGCGTGCATCTCGACGCTGGCCAAGTCGGCGAGGATGTCCGGCACGTCGGTCAGGGCCGGCCAGTTGTACTGGATGTTCTGGCGCGTGGTGAAATGCCCGTAGCCCTTGTCGTACTTGCGTGCGATGTGTGCCAGCATGCGCATCTGGCGGGCCGACAGGGTGCCGTAGGGAACGGCGACGCGCAGCATGTAGGCGTGTAGCTGCAGATAGACGCCGTTCATGAGCCTGAGCGGCTTGAACTGCTCCTCGGTGATTTCGCCGGCCAGGCGGCGCTCCACCTGGTCACGGAACTGGGCGACACGGGAAGTCACGAACTCGCGGTCGAATTCATCGTAGCGATACATGGGTCTGTTCCTCGAGAACTCTTTTCAGCGGCGCGTCAGGCGGCGACGGAGGCTGTCGGCCCGGCCTGCTTGCCGAGGTCATGACGGATCGTCGGACCGGCGGCGCGGATGCGCTCGCGCAGCCGGATCGGCCGCACGGCTCCGTCCACGATTTCGACATCGATCAGTTCGGGGTCGACGATCTCGTTCTTGAGCTTGCCCGTCTGGCCTGCGGCAACGAACCGTTCCTCCATCACCTTGTCGGTGGCGATCTCGGCTTCGGCCATCGTCCCCACCCAGCCAAGTTCGGTCGAGAACCAGACGGCTTCCCCGTCTAGCAGCCTGTTGGCAGCGAGAATCTTCATCGTGCTTCTTCCCTCGCCCCTTTGGGCGAATTCGAGATGGATTTCGCGGTCACGGCGCGCCGGTAGGCGGCGAGCGGTTCGGAGCGGCTGAAATTGGCGCCGGCGACGGCGTCGCCGATGATGGTCATGACCGGGCCGGTCAGCTCGGTGCGCTCCTGCAGCGAAGGCAGATCGGCCAGCGTGCCGTGGAACATGGCCCGGTTGCCGAGGCTGGCGTTCTCCACCACCGCCACGGCGGTATCGGGCGAAAGCCCGGCGGCGATGAGATGCGTGGCGACTTCCGCCGCGATCGAGCGCCCCATATAGACCGCGACGGTGGCGCCGCCGATGGCGAGCTTCGCCCAGTCCGGCAGCGCGTTGCCCTTGAGGTCATGGCCAGTGGTGAAGACCATGGAGGAGGCGACGCCGCGCAGGGTCAGCGGCAGCTCGAAATCGGCGGCGGCGGCAAAGGCGGCGGTGACGCCGGGCACGAGTTCATAGGAGACGCCCGCGTCGCGCAGCGCCTGCATTTCCTCGCCTGCCCGGCCGAAGATCAGCGGATCGCCGGATTTCAGGCGCACGACGCGCTTGCCCTTGCGCGCCAGCGAGACGATGAGCGCATTGATGTCGGCCTGGCTCCTGGAGTGGCAGCCCTTGCGCTTGCCGGCGGCGATTCGCTCGGCGTCACGGCGGCCCATCGATACGACGGCCTCGGGCACCAGCGCGTCATGGACGATGACGTCGGCCTCCATGAGGAGGCGCTGCGCCCTCAAGGTCAGCAGATCCTCCGCGCCCGGCCCGGCGCCCACCAGCGCAACGTGCCCGGCGGCGACGCCCTGGCGGCGGACCAGGTCCGCCGCGGCGCGCGCTGCCCGTTCGTCGGCGCCGGCCTCGACGGCCCGGGCCGGCTCGCCGGTGAAGAATTCCTTCCAGAAGCGGCGGCGAACGGCTCCTCTCGGCAGCAGGCGCTCGACGATTCCGCGATAGGCGACCGCCAAGCGCGCCAATCGTCCCAGCGAGGGCGGCAGAAGCTGGTCGATCCTGGCGCGGATCATCTGCGCCAGAACCGGCCCCGCGCCTTCGGTGCCGATGGCGACCGCGACGGGAGCGCGGTTGACCAAGGCCGGCGTGAAGAAATCGCACAGTTCCGGCCGGTCGACGGCGTTGACCGGAATGCCGGCCGCCCGGGCATCGGCCACGACCCGGCGGTCCAGCGTCTCCTCGCCGGACGCGGCGAAGACGAGGGTTGCGCCGGCAATATGCGCGGCCTCGTAGGCTTCCCGGATTACGGCAACGCCATTCACCAGCGCCCATTCAACCAGGCCTTCCTCCGGCTCCTCGGTCACAACCGCAAGCGCGGCACTCGACTGCGCCAGAAGCCGCGCCTTGGCCAGCGCCTCCTCGCCGCCGCCGACGATGACGACGACACGGTCTTCGACCCGTATGAATACGGGGAAGGCGTTGAGCTTCGGATCGGCATGGGTCATTGCGGCAATGCTCCCGGAAGGTAGGGGATTTTCGCCGTTCCCGTCCCGCAATGAAAGAAAAGGCCTCGCGCCTTCGATGCTGCGATGCAAACCGTTTTTCGCCGCACCGCTTCAAGCGAGAAAAGCAATCCGCTTTCATACGCGGAATCGCCGATTGGATCAGGAACGCATTCCGCCGCCGGCGCGTTGGATCGCAGAGGGTTTGTGCATTACCTGCGGCGGCCGGGGCCATTTCGGCAAGGAGTCTCACATGAACGGCAGAAGATTGAAACACGGCGTCTGGGTTCTGGTCGCGGACGGCGAGAAGGCGCTGTTCCTGCGCAACGAGGGCGACACGGAATATCCGAATCTTCAGGTCGTGCGTGAAATCCATGAAGACAATCCACCGACGCGGGAGCAGGGGACCGACCGGCCGGGGAGGCTCAGCGATCCCTCGGGGCCGCGCAGTGCCGTGGAAGATACTGACTGGCACCGCGTCGCCAAGGACCGTTTCGCCGACGAAATCGCCGGCCGGTTGTACAAGATGGCGCATCGCGGCGATTTCGACCACATCATGCTCGTCGCGCCGCCGCAGGTGCTGGGCGAGATGCGCAAGAAGCTGCACAAGGAAGTCGAGGCACGCGTCATCGGCGAAGCGCCGAAGACGCTGACCGGCCATGCGATTGCCGAAATCGAAAAGGTTCTCATGGGCGAGTGGGCCGCCTGAGCGGTTTCAGCTTCGCAGGAAGTCGCGCAAGAGGGCGATCTGGGCGGGCGTGGCGAGTGTGGGCGCATGCCCGCAGTCGCGAACCACCTGCAATTGCGGCTTTGGGCCCCGCCGGCGCATTTCCTCCGCGACACGCTCGGAGAGCACATCGGAACGTTCGCCGCGCAGGATGAGCGTCCGGGCCGTGATGGCGTCATACTCGTCCCACAGGTCGCGATCCGCCCCTTGCCGCGTGAGCTGCATGACGATCTTGGGGTCGTAGTGAACCGTGATCCGCCCGTCATCGGTCCGACGAACGGACGTGTCGGCCATGCGGCGCCAGAAGGCGTCCGTGTTGTCGCCAAAGGGCGCATAGTTGCGGCGGAACCATGCTTCCAGTTCGCTTACCCGGTCGAAAACCGGCGGATTGCCGACGTAGGAGGCGATGCGGTCCACGCCCTCCCTGGCGACCTCTGGCCCGATATCGTTGATGACGAGATGGGTGATGCGGCCCTTCAGCCTGCCGCCGGCGAGCGTCACGCCGATCAGGCCGCCCATCGACGTGCCAAGCCAACGCAAATCGCTTGCGCCATAGTGGTCGAGCATCGCGATCGCGGTGTCGCCGAAGACGTCATAGGAATAATCGGCCGATGCGTCCCTCGCCCAGCTTGACAGGCCGCGGCCGAGCGTGTCGGGGCAGAGCACGAAATAGGTGTCGGAAAGCGCATCCGCCGCCTCGTCAAAGTCCCGGCCGGTGCGCGCCAGCCCATGCCACATGACGAGCGGCGGGTTCCTCGGATCGCCCCATTCGGTCACATGCAACTCGACGCCGGCGGCCGGCACATAGGCGGAGCGCGAAGTCATGGCCGGCTTCCTTTTTTCATGAGCGTGCCGGCAATGCCGGCGGGGAAGAAGAGGACGAGCAGGATGAAGAGAAGACCGAGCCAGAGCGGCCAGCGGTCGGGATCGAGCAGATGCGGCAGGACCGGCAGGTCGCCGGTCGCGCCGGCGGCGGCGGCCATGACGTC
>JBQCFA010000067.1:0-4678 GCA_051959695.1 Rhizobiaceae bacterium | reverse complement strand
ACCGCGCATCCACATTGGTTGGCGGCGTCCTGCGCGGTCCGGGTCGATTCACCCATGCCCCCCCCCCCCATGTCCAGTCCAGCTTCCCGTGCCGCTTGGCTGACCCGTTCGACACTTCCCGCCATGGATAAACCTCACCAGTCAATTATTTGAATTATATTCCAGTCCTATGACCATCCCATCGAACGCAGGATCGACATGCTCCGGCGTCTCCGCGCGAACCGTCTCGTAGTCGAGCGGAATATGCATGTGCGTCAGCACGGCACGCTTCGGTTGGAGCCTCGCAATCCACTCGAGCGCTTCATCCAGCGAAAAATGGCTCGGGTGACGCTTGTACTGCAAGGCATCCACCACCAGCACGTCCAGTCCGCGCAGCGCCTCGACAGTGTCCGGTGGAAATTCGCTTACGTCGGGGCAATAGGCCAGATCGCCGATGCGGAAACCGAGCGAGATGATGTCGCCATGAATCTGCGGCAGCGGTTCGAAGGTGAGGGGTCCCCCCTCTCCTTCTATGGTCACCGGGACGTCGTGCGCGATCGTATGCGCCTTCAGGATCGGCGGATACGAGGATCCGGGCGGCGTCTCGAAGCAATAGCCGAATGCTTCCTTGAGCCGTTCCAGCGTCGGCTTGTCGGCGTGGATGTCCATCAGCCTGCGTTGCGCCAGCACGTAACCGCGCAGATCGTCGATACCGTGGATATGGTCGGCATGCGGATGTGTGTAGAGAACGGCATCGATGCGCTCTACGCGCGCGTCGATCATCTGCTCGCGGAAATCCGGCCCGGTGTCGATGACGACCGTCGTCACGCCCCGATCCGAGATGCGCTCCACCATCGCAGCGGCGCGCCGCCGGCGGTTCTTCGGATTGGCCGGGTCACAATTGCCCCAGTCGCCGACGATGCGCGGGGTGCCGGGCGAGGAGCCGCAGCCGAGGATGGTCAGGCGGAGCGTATCGGCCACCTCAGGCGCTTCCCGCTGCCGGCTGTGGCACCTTGGAGAAGCAGCGGAAGAAATTCGCCGTCGTCAGCGCGGTGACCTCGTCGGCGCTCATGCCGAGCGTTTCAGCCAGCACCGACGCCGTATGCGCGACATAGGCCGGTTCATTGCGCTTGCCGCGGAACGGCACCGGCGCAAGGTAGGGCGCGTCGGTCTCTACGAGCAGGCGGTCGCGTGGGATCATCCTGGCGATCGCGCGCAGTTCCTCCGACTTCTTGAAGGTCAGGATGCCGGAAAACGAGACATAACCGCCAAGTTCCAGGCCCGCTTGCGCGAGCGCCGCTCCCGATGAAAAACAGTGCAGAATGAAAGGGAAAGCCCCCTTCCCTCTTTCATCGCGTAAGATCACCTCCATATCGGAATCGGCATCGCGAGAATGGATCACCAGCGGCAGGCCGGTCCGGCGCGCGGCGTCGATGTGGCGGCGGAAGACGTCAGCCTGCACGTCGCGCGGCGAGCGATCGTAGAAATAGTCGAGCCCGGCCTCGCCGATCGCCACGACCTTCGAATGTGCGGAAAGATCGACCAGCTCCCCCGTCGAAACGTCCGCTTCCTCACCGGCATTGTGCGGATGGGTGCCTACGGAACAGAAGACGTTTTCATATGTCTCGGCGATGGCGAGGATGCTCTCGAAGCGCCGCACCCGGGTCGAGATCGTCACCATCATGCCGACGCCCTCGGCGACCGCGCGTGCCACCACCGCGTCGCGTTCCTCGGCGAAATCGGGGAAGTCGAGATGGCAGTGGCTATCGACAAGCATCAGGCTACTTGGCCGGCTCGGCTTCGACGTAACGCGGGAAGACGCCCTGCGGCGCCGGTAGCGCCGTTCCGGAGACAAGCGCGCCCGCTTCGCTGACGTCGGTGAACCGCCGATGCTCGGCCGCGACCGACAAAAGGTCGAGCAGCTTCGCGGCCGAGGCCGGGATGAAGGGCTGGCAGAGGATCGCCACGCGCCGGATCGTCTCGGCGGTGGTGTAGAGCACTGTCTGCATGCGCGTGGGATCGGTCTTGCGCAACGCCCAGGGTTCCTGCCCGGCGAAATAGCGGTTGGCCTCCGACACGACGCCGAAGATGGCTCCAAGCGCCACATGGATTGCCTGCTCGGCCATCGCCTTGCGCGCCGTATCGAGCGCCGCCGCCGCCATCGCGAGAATGGCGCGATCGGCCTCCGTCGGCACTCCTTTCTCCGGCACCACGCCGCCGCAATTCTTGGCGATCATCGACAGGGACCGCTGAGCCAGATTGCCGAGATCGTTGGCGAGGTCGGCGTTGGTACGGTTGACGATCGCCTCGTGACTGTAGCTGCCGTCCTGGCCGAACGGTACCTCTCGCAACAGGAAATAGCGCACCTGGTCCAGCCCGTAATGCTCGACCAAGGCGAAGGGGTCGACGACGTTGCCGACCGACTTCGACATCTTCTCCCCGCGATTGAACAGGAAGCCATGGCCGAAGACGCGCTTCGGCAGTTCTATCCCGGCAGACATCAGGAAGGCCGGCCAGTACACGGAATGGAAACGGACGATGTCCTTGCCGATGATGTGCACATCGGCAGGCCAGAACCGCCATCTCTCTGCGTTTTCATCAGGATAGCCGACTGCGGTGATGTAGTTTGTGAGCGCATCGACCCACACATACATGACATGTTTCTCGTCGCCCGGAACCGGCACTCCCCAGTCGAAGGTGGTGCGGGAGATCGAGAGATCTTTCAGCCCCGAGCGGACGAAGCTCATCACCTCGTTGCGCCGTTCGGCGGGGCCGATGAAATCGGGGCGGTTCTCATAGAGCTCCAGCAGCCGGTCCTGATAGGCGGAGAGCCGGAAGAAATAGCTTTCCTCTTCCACCCATTCGACAGGCGTACCCTGGGGGCCGTAGCGGACGCCGTCCTCTCGGACCTGCGTTTCCTCCTCGCCGTAGTAGGCCTCGTCGCGAACGGAGTACCAGCCGGCATAGCCGCCCTTGTAGATGTCACCGTTCGCCTCCATCGCTTTCCAGATGGCTTGCGAGGATTCGTAGTGCCGCTTCTCGGTGGTGCGGATGAAATCGTCGTTCGAGGCATCGAGCAGCCGGCCCATCTCGCGGAAAAGCTCGGAATTGCGGTCGGCAAGTTCGCGCGCGGTCACCCCGTCCTTGCGCGCCGTCTGCAGCATCTTGATGCCGTGCTCGTCCGTGCCGGTCAGGAAGAAGACCTCCTTGCCGTCCAGGCGCTGGAAGCGGGCAAGCGCATCGGTAGCGATCAACTCGTAGGCGTGGCCGATATGCGGCCTGCCGTTGGGATAGGAGATCGCCGTGGTGATGTAGAACTTTTCGGCGGGCATGAAACGGTTCCTAGGATGGCGGTCAGATAGCGCATCGGGACGGCGATTGCCAATCCCGGCTGCGACGATGCGGTCAGTCGCGCATCAGTTCGTGCACTCGCCCGAGCATGCCGACGACGTGTTGCTTGCGGTCGAGGTTGTAGGTGTCGGTCTCCCCTATCCTCAGGTTCGCCTCGCTCCAAAGGTCGGAAAGGCGTCCCGCCCGCTCGGCTTCTCCCGCTTCGGCGGCCCGGCGCGCGGCTGCCGAAACGGTCTCCAGCGCCATCCGGTTGAAGATATCGAACTGGATCGCCTGGTCGCGGCCGCTTACGGCATCGGCCAGCCGATTGGCCTCGACGACGTCGAATCGGGAGGAGGCAAGTATCTTCTCCAGCACGCCGCCGATCTCCAGTCCGCCGAACTGCGTCAGCAGGATAGCGGTGCGGGCGCTGCCCCGCGCGCGCTCGGCAAGCGCATCGAGTGCGGCCGGCTCCGACGGCAGGTCCGTTTCGAGCATCTGTAACACCGCCCGCAATGACTGGCGGTCGAGCGGCTTCAACCGCACCGTCTGGCAGCGCGAGCGGATCGTCGGCAACAGCCCTCCCGGCGAATGCGAGATCAGGAGGAACACCGTTCGCGAAGGCGGCTCTTCCAGGTTTTTCAAGAGCGCGTTAGCCGCGTTCGTATTCATGTCGTCTGCCGGGTCGACGATGACGATCCTGTAGCCGCCATCATGTGCCGTCATGGAAAGGAAGCGGCTGACCCGCCGGATTTCCTCCGCCGTCACCACCGTCCTAAAGACTTTCCGCTTCTCCTCGAAGGGGCGCGTAAGGTGCAGGATCGAGGGGTGCGAACCGCTGGCGATCTGGCGGAAGAGCGGGGTTGCCGTGTCGGCGTTCTCCGGCATGTCCGGGGCTTCCGCAGCGCGGGGATATTTCAGCAGATGGTGTGCGAGGCGGAAGGCGAAGGTCGCCTTGCCGATCCCGAGCGGTCCGGCAAGGAGGATTGCATGGTGCAGCCTGCCGGTCCGATACGCCCCCGCAAGCAGCCGCGCTTCCTCCGCATGCCCCACCAGGTTTGGGTTCTCCGACGGCTCGGGCACGCCGGGGATGCTGTCATATTGCTCTGCCGCAAGACGTTCCAGCATGGGTCAGCCCACCGCCTCCCCGGCCTGAACCCCCTTGCGCTCGATTGCGATTTCGACGGCGTTCATGATCTCGGCGGCGATCTTTTCGGCCGGCCGGGATGCGTCGACGACCTTGCACCGCTTCGGCTCGGCCTTGGCTATCTCCAGGAACGCCTTCCTCCGCCGCCTGTGCAGGGAGAGGCCTTCCTTCTCGAACCGGTCCGCGTCGGAGGCGCCGCGCCGCGCGCCGGCCCGGCGCAGG
>JBQCFA010000066.1:0-27715 GCA_051959695.1 Rhizobiaceae bacterium | reverse complement strand
CACCTGCTCGACCCGCAGAGCCTCCAGGCGATCAGCAATTTCGATCCAACCTACCTTACGATCAGTCCACCCCTGACGCAGGCAAGGTCATACAACTTATAGTTGTACGTCTTTTGGCTAGTATATAGGCTGCAAATTTGTTTACGAGTTATTAATCGAGATTAATGCGTGTTTTCCACAGTGTTATTAGACTTTCGAATATCGGACAGGTTGGTAGGGGCCATCCGGCGGGAGTTGGGCATTAGGGGCTGATTTATCAGAATAGTCAGGGCCTGGGCAGCTCCACGTAGAGCGACTGATAAACCGTGTACTGTCCGATCGTTCACCGAACGATCAGGATAGCTCCGCAGTGTTGAGGATCAAGCCGATGGAAACTTCATATATTTCGCCACACGCAGAAAAACCGGCCATACAGGGAAAATATCTCTTCGACGGGGATGACATCGATCTCGCCGACGGCGAAGACCGTGTCAGCGATCAGGCGGCGGGCCCGATCGTCATTGTCGACCGACGCGCCCTGGATAGAGAATGCCTCGCCAGGAGCCTGCGCGAACACAACCCGAGGTTTGAATTCCTGGCCGTCGAATCGATCGACGAATTTCGTGGGCAGATGGATGTCGATGGCGAACCTTCAGCCATCCTGCTGATCCTCGGAAGCAGGAAGGTCACCGAGCAATCGGCCAAGGAAGAAATCACCGGCATGGTGTCGAAATTCGAAGACACGCCGATCATCGTCATCGCGGATTCGGACGACCCCGTCCAAATCCTCTCGGCGCTGGAAAGCGGAGCGCGCGGCTATATCCCGTCAAACGTGCGCCTCGAGGTCGCAGCGGAGGCCATCGGGCTCGCCCGCGCCGGCGGCGTGTTCGTTCCCGCAAAGGCTTTCCTTTCGCTGCGCGAAACGATCCTGTCCACGGCCAACGGCGCGCGGCCGCTACACAGCATCTTCACCGCACGGGAAGCGGACGTGGTCGAGGCTCTGCGGCAAGGCAAGGCGAACAAGATCATCGCCTACGAGCTCAATCTTTGCGAAAGCACCGTCAAGGTGCATATCCGCAGCATCATGAGGAAGTTGAAGGCGACGAACAGGACGGAAGTCGCCTACAAGCTGAGAGACGTGGTCAGCTAAGGGCGACGGCTCGACAAACAGGGCGCGCGGCTCATCCGGCCGCGCGCCCCTGTTTTGTCCGAGTTGTCACTTTGCCTGGAGCGGAGTTCAGGAATTCTCAGGAAGTGCGGTCGACGCGGAGGACGGCGAAGACGGTTCGCAGGAGGATCATGAGATCGCCGCGCAGCGACCAGTTGCGGACGTAATGTGAATCCAGCCTGACGCGATCGGCATAGCCGATGCTGTTCCGTCCGCTAACCTGCCATAGGCCGGTAATGCCCGGGCGGGCGCTCAGATAGTCGCCGGCGCAGTTCCCGTAAAGCCGCAATTCGTCGGCCACGACCGGTCGCGGCCCGATGCAGCTCATCTCCCCGCGCAGCACGTTCAGGAATTGTGGCAGTTCATCGAGGCTCGACAGGCGCAGGATCCTGCCCAGAACAGTTACCCGCGGATCGTGCTTCAACTTCTTCCTCTCGCCCCATTCGCGAGCCGCTTCGGGGTTGTCGGCGAGGTATCTTTCCAGCACCTCTGCGGCATCCCGGCGCATCGTGCGGAATTTGTAGCACTGGAAAGGCTGTCCGGAGAAGCCGATGCGCCGATGCGCGAAGATGACCGGGCCGCCCTCGGCGGCCAGCGTGCTTGCCGCGACCACCAGCATCACCGGGGCGGCCAGGCAGAGCGCCACCGATGCGACGGCAATGTCCATCAATCTCTTGCCGCCGCCGCCTATCGGGCCAACCGGTCTCGCCGGCAGCAAGGCCCAGGCGTCCTGCGCCGCGCATGCATCATCGGGCATGGCGACCGCGTCCGGAAACGACACGCCATTCGCCGATGAGGCAAGAAGGGAGGGGTCCGCGGCCGGAAAGGAAGGAAGTATTCCGGCCGGCGCCGGAACGACGGCAAAGTCTCGCTGTGTTGCGGTAAGGTTCGGGAAATCGCTCGACATCTGAACCTGCAAATTGCCCTGACGTTACGGGCATTCTGCAGAGCCCGGCGGGTCTGCGGCAAGATTGGCAATAGGGTTAATGCGGCGGGCTTAAGTGCCACGTCCGGGCTAGTTCACCCGGTCACCGGGAGAGACGTCGGATGGCGACGCTACCAACCATCTGCTCCCACCCGTCCAGGGAGTCGGCGCAGGACCGGCACGACATGCTCCCGCCGCAAGGTGCCGGGGTGGCCGCTACACCTTTAGCGCTACGCGGCCTATTCGTTTTCCTGCGGCGAAACCCGGCGCCCTTTGCCTAGACTGTCGTACCAGGTTTTCAACAGGACACGAATATGCTTGGCGACAACGCTCCGGAATTCGCTGAAACCGAACGCCTCAGGGAACGGGCGCACCGGCTCATCCCCGGCGGGGCACATACCTACGCCAAAGGCGACGATCAATATCCTGTATTGGCTCCAGGCTTCATCCGGCGTGGCGAAGGCTGCCGGGTCTGGGACGTCGACGGCAACGAATTCATCGAATACGGCATGGGCAATCGCGCCGTCGGGCTCGGCCACGCCTTTCCGCCGGTGGTCGAGGCGGCCGTCGCGGCCTTGAAAGACGGATGCAATTTCGTCCGCCCCTCGGCTATCGAGGCGGATTGCGCGGAAACCTTCCTCGGCATCATCCAGGGCGCGGAAATGGTGAAATTCTGCAAGGATGGGTCGGACGCGACTTCCGGAGCGGTGCGGCTGGCGCGCGCCCATACCGGACGCGACCTCGTCGCCTGCTGCGCCGATCACCCCTTCTTCTCCACCGACGATTGGTTCATCGGGACGACGCCGATGAATTCCGGGGTCCCGCGTGCCATACGCCGCCTCACCCTGACCTTTCGCTATAACGACATCGCCAGCGTCGAGGCGCTGTTCGAGCGCTATCCGCGCAAGATCGCGGCGCTCATCCTCGAACCCGCGAAAAGCGAGGAGCCGGCGGACGGCTTCCTGCATCGCGTCCAGAAAATCTGCCACCGCGAAGGCGCGCTGTTCATCCTCGACGAGATGATCACCGGTTTCCGCTGGCATGCCAGAGGCGGCCAGCACGTCTACAATATCGTCCCGGACCTTTCATGCTTCGGCAAGGCTATGGGCAACGGATTCTCGCTTTCGGCGCTCGCCGGCAAGCGCGAGTTCATGCGCCTCGGCGGCCTGGATCATTGCGACCAGCCGCGCGTCTTCCTCTTGTCGACGACCCATGGCGCGGAGACGCATGCGATGGCCGCCGGCATTGCGGCGATGGAGACCTACCGGACGCAGCCGGTCATCGAACATCTCAACCGCCAGGGCGGGAAGCTGAAGTACGGATTGGAAGAGGCCGCGCGCCGTCGCGGCGTGGCCGGCCTGGTGTTTCCGGTCGGGAGGCCCGGCTGCCTCGCCTACGCTACCCTCGACCGCGAGGGTCATCCATCGCAGGCGTTCCGTAGTCTGTTCCTCCAGGAGACGATCCGCCGCGGAATCTTGATGCCGTCGCTCGTCGTCAGCTACGCACATCAGGATGCCGACATCGAGCGCACGTTGGAGGCGATCGACGGGGCGCTGGAGGTTTACGCGCGGGCGCTCCAGGACGGCGTGGAGCGCTATCTCGTCGGGCGCCCGTCGCAGACCGTCTACAGGCGCTTCAACCACGAAGGCCTGGCATCCTACGCAGCGCCGGCCGCCTGACGAGGCTCCTTCCACGAATTTTCGGGATTTTTCCGTTCGGGCGGCAATGACTGCTTATCAAAGAGAGATGAGGTAAAAGTTTTCCGGCCGGATCCCCCGATCCGGCCGGAAACCCATCAAAGGCGGACGATCACCGCGTCGGCATCATGGCCGCAGCGGGAACCGTTTCCTGCAAGGCCTCGGAAATGCCGCCCGCTGCCGGCGCGCTTCGCGCGGAAGCGCGATGCCCGGCCCAGGGCTGCCGGTCCCGCATGGCGAGGCTGCGCTCCACACGATCGAGATCGGCCTCGACCATGATGGCGCACAGTTGCTCCAGCGACGTCTCATGTTTCCAGCCAAGCGCCATTTCCGCTTTGGAAGCGTCGCCTTGCAAAAGATCCACCTCGGCAGCGCGGTAGAACTCCGGATTGATGCAGACGAGCTCTCGCCCGCTCGCCGGGCATATGCCTCGTTCGTTCTCGTCGCGGCCGACCCATTCGATATCCATGCCGGCGGCGCGAAACGCCATGGTTGCAAATTCCCGGACCGTCTTGGTGCGGTTGGTGGCGAGGACGTACGTGTCGGGACTCTCCGCCTGCATCATGCGCCACATGCCCTCAACATATTCCTTGGCGTAGCCCCAGTCACGCTTGGCGCCAAGGTTGCCGAGTTCGACAGGACCGGCGTCGGCAAGGCATATGCGCGCTACTCCGTCGGTGATCTTTCGGGTGACGAATTCGAGCCCGCGCAAAGGCGATTCGTGATTGAATAGAATGCCGCTGCAGCCGAAAAGCCCGTATGATTCCCGATAGTTGACCGTCATCCAATGGGCGAAGAGCTTCGACACCCCATAGGGACTGCGCGGATAGAAAGGCGTCCTCTCATCCTGCGGAACGGCCTGGACCTTGCCGAACATCTCGGCCGACGACGCCTGGTAGTAGCGAATCCCGAGGTCGATGTTGCGGATCGCCTCGAGGAAATGCAGAGGCCCGAGGCCCGTGGCGTGCGCCGTCGTGATGGGATGGTGGAATGAAAAGCCGACATGCGTCTGCGCGGCCAGATTGTAGACCTCGTCCGGCTCCGTCCTTTCGATGAGCCGGAGGCATGAGGCGAGATCCACCAGATCAAGCTCGACGAGCTTCAGTCGGGGATGGTTCCGGATGCCGAGGTGCTCGATACGCCAGAAGTCCGGAGAGCTCGACCGCCGATAGGCGGCCGTGACCAGATAACCCTTCTGGAGAAGCAGATTGGCGAGATAGGCCCCGTCCTGGCCCGTGATGCCCGCTACAAGCGCCCTTCTCATTGTATCCCTCCCGAAGCCGGCTGCGGAAGCAGGCGAGCCTTTCCTTTCCGCGCCGCGGGAAGCCAGGCCTCCGCCGGCCTGGAGGGCGGCGGGGATATCGGCTTTGCCGCGGCCGGCACTCCGGCGCCCAGCATGGCCAGGTGCTCCGCCCAGCGCGCATCGACGAACTCGCGGAACTGGATCCGGAAATTCTTCGTCGAGAATTTGTCGGCGTGAGCGCGCAGGACCACCGGGTCGAAATAATCCGGCGGCAGTGTCTCGAACCGCTCGACCACGTCGCGAATGGCTTCCGCCGACTGCTCGTGGAAATGCAGGCCCGTAACCCCGTCGACGACCGTTTCCAGCGCCCCGCCCTTACCGAAGGCCAGGACCGGCGTACCGCAGGCCTGGGCCTCCAGCGGAGCGATGCCGAAATCCTCTTCCGCAGCGAAGATGAACGCCTTGGCGCGCTGCAAATGCGACTGCAGGACCTTGAAGGGTTGATAGCCCAGAAGCGTGACGTTGCTGGTGGCCACCGCCTTCATGCGCTTGAATTGCGGCCCGTCGCCGATGACGATCAATCGACGGTCCGGCATCTTCGCGAAGGCTTCGACGATGAGTTGCATCTTCTTGTAGGGCACCATGCGCGAAGAGGTGAAATAGAAGTCCTCGCGCGGCCCCTCGCCGATCGGAAAATCCTCGACCGCCACATTCGGATAGATCACCGCCGAATCGCGCTTGTAGATCTTGCGCACCCTGCGGCCGATGTAGCCCGAACAGGCGATGAAATGATCGACTCCGGGTGCGGTGCGCATATCCCAGATGCGCATGCGCTTAAGGATCATGCGCGCGAGAAGCCCCTTGACGCCGCTCTTCATGCCCGCTTCCGCCAGATACTGGTTCTGCAGGTCCCAGGCGTAGCGCATGGGCGTGTAGCAATAGCAGATGTGTAGCTGGTCCGGCCCGGTGATGACGCCCTTGGCGACAGAATGGCAGTTGGAGACGACCAGGTCGTATTCGGACAGGTCGTACTGCTCGATCGCGAAGGGCATCAGCCACAGCAGATGCCGGTAAAAATGCCGCACGAAGGGGATGTTCTGCATCAGGCTGGTGCGTACGACGCGCGGCAGGATCACCTTGCCGTGCTCCTTGGGCAGGAAGTTGATGAGCGTGAAGACGTCCGCCTGCGGATATTCGGCCAACATCGCCTCGAGCACCTTTTCGGAGCCGGCATAGGTGGTCAGCCATTCATGGACGATGGCAATTTTCATGTCGCGACCTGCTCTCCATTAAGTTTTGGAAAGGTTCGCCGAAGGCACGAACTCGGACAATTCACCCGTTCGGCTTTCCTTCTATCCGAAAGGGGGTGATGACGCGGAGAGGTTCCGTCCCGAAACTTCGAGACGATTTTCCCCGCCAGCCGGGCGTGGGCTTTCTAGGGCCGAACCGCGCATGAAACGGTACTGGTCGATCAACGGCCGCTTCCTGACGCAGCCCATCACAGGCGTGCAGCGCTACGCCGGCGAGATCGTCCGCGCGCTGGACACCCTCCTTAAGGCACGGCCGGACGGCCTTGAAATCGAGCTTCTCGTCCCCCCCGGCGCGAGGACGAGACTTCCGCTGCAAAACATAAGCGTCCGTACCGTCGGACGGCTGAACGGCCATCTTTGGGAGCAAACCTCGCTGCCCGCTGCGGTAAGGGGCGGGCTGCTCAGCCTGTGCAACACCGGCCCGGTCGCCCTCCGTCGCCAGATCGTTTGCATCCACGACATGAACCTCCGGCACTGTCCGGCAAGCTATACGCCTGCCTTCCGCGCGCTTTACCGCACCCTCGTCCCGGCGCTTGGCCGGAGCGCCGGCGCGGTGGCGACTGTCTCCGCCTATTCCGCGTCGGAGCTGGTGCGTTTCGGCATATGTCCCTCGGAAAAGCTCTTCATAGCCCCCAACGGCCATGAGCATGTGCGCCGCTGGATGCCGAAACCGATAGGGCTCGCCTTTCCGGCGCGCGAGACGATCGTTCTCCTCGGCAGCCGCGCGCCGCACAAGAATACGGGGCTTATCGTCGACATGGCGGAACGCCTCGCTTCGGCCGGCTTTCGCCTTGCCGTCGTCGGCGCGCCGGATCCGCGCGTGTTCGATGCGGAGGGGAGCAATCATGGGTCGCCCAACGTGGCTTGGCTCGGACGCATTTCCGACGACGAACTGGCGACGCTCCTGCGGAACTGTCTGTGCCTAGCGTTTCCTTCGCTGGTGGAGGGGTTCGGCCTGCCGCCACTGGAGGCGATGGCGCTCGGTTGCCCGGTCGTCGTCTCCGACCGCGCCAGCCTGCCGGAGATCTGCGGCGACGCGGCGCTCTACGCTTCGCCGGCCGATGCGGAAGCCTGGTTCGAACGCTTCATAGAACTCGCCGCGACGCCGGCCCTGCGGGAGCGAATGATCGCGCGAGGCCGCATGGCCGCGAGCCGGTTTTCCTGGTTTCGATCGGCGGAGCGTTATCTGGAAGCGATGGCGGCGATGGATGGCGTGACCTATCGGCCGGCCGAAGGCGCGAGGCCTCAAGCCGGCGCACCCGCTGCTTCGGATTCGGGCCTGATCGCAATACCGTCGATCGAGGCCATCAATTCGAGGTATGTCTCGGCCACACGCCGCCACGAATAGGCCGCGGCCCGTCTTTGCCCGGCCGCGACGATGCGGCGGCGAAAGGTCTCATCGTCCTGCAACTGCCTCACCCGCTCGATCCATTCGCCGGGATTGCCCGGATCGGCATAGAGCGCCGCGTCGCCGCAGATTTCCGGCAGGCAGGGGGAGGTGGAGGCGACCACGGGGCACCCTGCCGCCATCGCCTCGATCGCGGGGAGACCGAAACCCTCTATCCGCGAAGGAAAGAGGAAGCAGAGAGCGCCAGCCAGCGCGGCCCGCAGATCGTCGTCTCCGACCCGGCCGAGCAGCCGGACGTTCGTCGCCCTTCCTGCCTGAGCCGAGGCGAGTTGGCCGGGATCCATGTCGCCGGCAATCCAGAGATCGAGGCCCATCCGTTCGAGCACGGGGGCGAGCCGGACAAGCAGTTCGACATTCTTGTAGCGTTGGCGCTGCGCTAGGCAGAGCACGTAGGGCCATTCGGACCGCCGGGCGAGGCCGGAACGACCCTCGTCCCAGCGGTCGACATGGTCGCTCCCATTATACGTCACCGCGACCTTGGAAGCCGGCGCGACCCCACAGGCGGCGATGCACGATCGCGAAAATTCCGAAACCGTGGTGACGGCGGCGGCGCGCCGGCCGAGCACAGGCAGGATGAGCCGGTGGAACCAGCGAAACATCAGGCCATAACTGTCCGGCGCCATGATCGTATGGAGATCGTGGACGCAGACGATCTGCCGCCTCAGGGCGACGGGCGCCAGATTGCAGAAGCTCAGGAGCCCACCCTCGACATGCCAGGGCAATTGCGCCTGCACCCAGAATTGCGGCAGCCGCGGGCGAGAATATTCCGGCACGAGGCGGACGGGGAGCGCGCGCAGCGGCAGCGGATCGCGGATCGGCCTGGGCACCAGGATATCGAGATCGAGGCCTTCGGCGAGAGGATGGCGTTCGGCCATGAGGGCGTCGAGCGCCAGCGTGGTCTCGCGTGCGTAGCGCGCCACGCCGGTCGGCCGCAGCGTGGTGAAATCGCCATTGATGCTCCAGCGGCGACGGCGACCTTGGACCGATACAGCAGCGATCGGCGGTGGCGCCGGCCAGCCTTCGAAATCCAGGCTCGGCAAGGCTGCCGTCGTGCGGGCGGCAACGGTGTGGGGAAACAGGGCTTCGCGAACTGGTTCCATTCGTGGCGACCGGTGTCTGTCCGCTTCATCGGTTGCCGGGCTCTCGCTTCATACGTCCGAAGATGCGCGCCCGACGACAATATGCGCAAAGCAGAAGCGATCGCCCCGCGCGGCGGCAAGCTGGCCATCGGTGGTAGTGCCGACGGCCGGGCCGGAACATCTTCGCCCTATTGCGCGGCCGGCTACCTCTCTCGATAGGGTAAACCAGCCTTCTTCGCGTGCTGCCTCTCCCGGCTTACGGCCGTAACCTGCGGCGCAATGCAATCGTGGGGAATCTGTTCTTGGCGCGAAACCAATCGAAGCGTCGACGGCCGGCAAGGCTGGTTGTGATCGTGCCGACCCTTGGGCGGGGCGGCCTGGTCACGCGCCTCTTGGCGCATCTCGAGAAGCAGTCCCGGCTGCCGGACGAGGTCATCCTGTCGACGCCCGACGAGACCCACCTCGAGAAAAGGCGCTCACATCTTTTTCCCGTCCGGGTCGTCTGCGGAAAGACCGGGCTCAGCGCGCAGCGTAACAACGCGCTTTGCGCCTCCGCCGGCCGGTTCGACATCGTCACCTTCTTCGACGACGACTTCATTCCCGCAGACGACTACCTGCAAGGCGTCGAACGGGCATTCGTGGAGCATGAAGACTGGGCGGTCGTCATGGGACGCGTCGCCAGGGACGGCGCCTGCACCGCCGGGCTCGCCTGGGAGGAAGGGCTGGATGCGCTGAGCCGCCCCGAGGACAACGCGCCGACGGGAGTGGTCGATCATCTCGGCGCCTATGGCTGCAACATGTCCATCCGCATGAGCGCCATCGGCGAATTGCGCTTCGACGAGCGACTGCCGCTCTATGGCTGGCAGGAGGACGTCGACTTCACCAGCCAGTTGCGCGCACGGGGGCGCGTCGTCCGCGTCAACGCTCTGCGCGGCGTGCATCTCGGCGTCAAGGCAGGCAGGATCAACGGCATGCGCTTCGGTTATTCGCAGGTCGCCAATCCGCTCTACCTGATCCGGAAGGGCACCCTTCCGACAGGATTCGCGATGCGGCTGATGATCCGCAACCTCGCCGCCAATCTGGCCCGAAGCCTGTGGCCCGAATCCCATATCGACCGGCGCGGCCGCCTGCGCGGCAACCTGCTCGCCATCTCCCACCTGATGATCGGGCGACTGGAGCCCGAATACATATTGAGGATGCGCAAATGACTGGAGCCGTGGCACCAGCCTTGCCGAAGAGACGCTTCGGCGCGCCTGGAAGAGGTTTGCTCGCGGCCATCCTGGCAACGGCTTTCCTGCCGATGGTGGGGCCCGTTCCGGCGCAAGCGGAGGAATACCTGCTCGGACCACAGGACAAGATAAGGATCAAGGTCTACGAATGGCGCCCATCGCGCGACGACATCTTCGAATGGAAGGCGCTCAACGACATCTTCACCGTCGGACCCGACGGCATGGTGTCGCTTCCCTTTGCCGGTCCCGTCGAGGCCGAGGGACGCACGGTCATCGACTTCAGCCGGCAGCTCGGCGACCGGCTGAGGGACCAGATGCAACTCAGCAACGCTCCCGACACCTCGGTCGAGATCGTGCAGTTCCGGCCGGTCTATGTGGTCGGCAGCGTGGCCCATCCTGGCCAGTTTCCGTACGCCCCCGGTCTCACGGTACTGCAGGCTCTGACACTCGCCGGCGGTCTGCGCGACGAGGAAGAGGGCCTTACCGGCGTCATGCGCGGACTGATCTCCGAGCAGGGCGACGTCAACGTGCTCAGCCTCGACACACTGGCGTTGCTTGCGCGCAAGGCGCGGCTGGAGGCGGAGCACGCCGGCGCCGACCATATCACGTTCCCCAGCGAACTGACGCTGCGCCGGGACAACGGGCTCGCCGCCATGGCCATGCGGCAGGAAGAAGCGATCTTCGGCGCGCGCCGCGCAGGGTTGAAGAACCAGACCGAGGCGTTGGAAAGCCTCCGCCAGACGCTCAACGACGAGCTTAGTTCGCTTCAGGGCCAGCTTGTCTTCCATGACAAGCAGATCGACCTCATCGAGAAGGAGCTTACGGGCGTCTCCACACTCGTCGAGAAGGGCATCGTCGCCGCTCCCCGCCAGATATCGCTGGAGCGGGAACTCGCGCAGTTCCAGAGCACGCGCCTGGCCGCGGAGACGAGCCTGCTACGGTCGCGCCAGGAGATCAGCCGCACCGATATCTCAATCCTCGACCTGAAGAACCGCTATGACAACGAGGTGGTGGTTGCCCTGCGGGAGGCCCAGGCGCAACTGGACGAGCTGGCAAGCAAGACTAAAACGGCCTCGGCAATGCTGCAGAGTTCCCGCCTGGCCGCCCCGAAGCTTCTCGCCATGCGCGCCGCAGGCGACAGGCCCGAGCCCATCTTCACGATCGTACGGCCGGGCAAGGACGGGAAGGAAGGCGACATCAACGCGGCCGAAGGCACACAACTGCTGCCTGGCGATACCATCAAGGTCGACATCAAGCCAATCCTCGGGCCGGACGATTTCGACCTGTCCACCCTCGGACCGGCGGCGGGCGACATATCCAGCCAGGCCGTGAAGACGGGCGATGGCGCCGGTATGGCGTCCATCCAATGATCATGGATTCGAACGCATGCTAGAACGCACCTGGCCTACGAACGTCGCTTCGTCCCTGTTGCAGCAGGAACGTGATCGCGGCTTCACCAGCGTCGCCGACATCTTGGCGTTCGCGCGGAACAACGCGCTCTCGATCGGCCTTTTCGTCGCGCTCGGGCTCGTCCTGGCGCAAGCCTACGTCGCCACGACGGAACCCACCTACACGGCCAGGGCGGAGGTCCTTATCACGCCGAAGCTGCCGACCTCGCTTCAGGTTCAACCCGCCGAAATAAACCTTTCGATCGACACCGCCCAGATCGAAAGCCAGATCGTCCTTCTGCAGTCCGAAAAGATCGCCAAGCTGGTGATCGACCGGCTCGACCTCGTCCACAACGCCGATTTCGCCCGTGTCGACACGATGGCCACCCGGCTTTCGTCTCTCGAACGCTCGATCCGTGGAACGCTCGGGCTCGAACAGGATCGCGCCAGCCTTTGGTTCCCCGGCGGCGTTCCCGACGCGGCGGCGGACACTTCGCCGGAAGCCGAGTTCAGGCGCGAACGGCGGACGATGGATACGTTCATGAACAATCTCGACGTCAAACGGGTCGGCGTCTCCTACGCACTTGAAATCGGCTTCAAGTCGCGCAACCCCGACCTCGCCGCGGAAGTCGCCAACACGACGGCGGATTCGTTCATGAGCGAGCAACTCGCGACCCGCGTCGACGACGCGGAGAACGGCTTGCAGTGGCTCGAGGACCGGATCGAGCACATCCGCATGCAGATGAATGACGCGGCGATCGCGGCCCAGATGTTCCGCTCCAAGCACGACTATACGATTGGCGCGCGGACTCCTTCCGCCGTCAACGATCCGTCGGCGGGAAAGGACGACCGGAAGGGCGTAACCCTCGACGAACTGGAGGCGACGGCGGATTCGTACAAGAAGATGTACGAAAGTTTCCTGCAGGCCTTCACCACTTCGGCCAACCAGCGGCCTGCCCCGGATGCCCGCGTGATCACGGTCGCCACGAGCCCGCTCGGCCCGAGCGGTCCACGCAAGAAGCTGATCCTGGCATTCGGCGCCGTGAGCGGCATCATGCTCGGGCTCGGACTGGCCTTCGTGCGCAGCCTGCTCGACGTCAGCATCCGCCGGCCGCAGCAATTGCGGGAGGGACTGGGGCTCGACTGCATGGGCGAACTTCCGGTAATGCCGCGCCGCTGGGGAGGATTCGGGCGTCTCGACGAGGTCGCTCGTGCCCCGGATTCCGCCTTCGGCCGGAGCGTCAAGGGCATCAGGGCAGCCGTCGGCATCGCCGCGCTCGACCGGCCGATACGGCTCATCGGCGTGACATCTGTCTCGCCCGGCGAGGGGAAGAGCATGCTCGCGAGCAATCTCGCGGCGGCATGGGCCATGTCAGGGGCGCGCACCCTTCTGATAGACGCCGACACGGAGCATTCCGTTGTCTCCAGGCGGATGCCGCGCGACGACGGACCGGACAAGGCTGCCAAGGGAGCGGCTTGGCTCGCGCAGGTCAGGCGACATCCCAACCATGGCTTCGAGGTAATGCCCGGACGGACGGTCGAGGAACACGATCTGCTCGGCGTCAGGAATGTCCAGGAGACGTTGGCCGCGCTCGACCCCTACGAGATGGTGATCGTCGACCTGCCGCCATTCACCTCGGGGAACCAGGGTCTGGTGACCGCGTCGCAACTGGATGGGGTCATAATAGCCGTGGAGTGGGGGAAGACCGCCCAGGACGCACTGACGGAACTCACCCACGCCCTCACCGCGGCCAAGGCGACAGTGCTCGGCGCCGTTCTGACGAAAGTACGCAAATCGTCCAACGCGGGCCTGCGCCGGCGCGCCCGGCAAATCCCTCGCTAGAAATATGCCGCCGGTCAGCGACATGGTAGCCCGATCGCCGCTCTTCGAAGCGTCACTTCCGACGGAAATTGCGCCAGAAGAACACGCGGCCCAACCCGGCGAGGTAGCCCAGCTGGAGGAGGATCGCGGATTCGATGGTGAGCCGGAGCGGCAGCCAGCCGAAGCCATAGGCCCGCACGCGCAGGACGAGGCTTAGAATGACGACGACTAGCGTGGCAGCGATCAAAGCTCCGGCGCGGAAGCGAAAGCCGAGAGCTACGCCGGCAGCCAGGATCAGAAGGTCAGCGGCCAAGGCCTCTTTCCCCGCTCCACCGGTCCTTCATGCCGCAATGTATCGCATGGAAAGGGTTCCGGCCGCCGGCCGGCACGGAACGGGCATTGACCGGAACCGTCGTCCACCGCATCGCGCCGTCGCCTATGTCTCCGCCCTTCGCGCCAGACGGCAATCTATGACAAGACGACGCGACACGATAGATGGACCGGCCCGCGCCGGCTCGCCGGCCCCGGTACGGCCCCGGATGTCCGGAGGCTAGCCGCATGCAGCCCTCCGTCGTCGGTCTTCTCATATGCGTCGGACTGCTGGTGTTCGGCTGCTGGCCGGCGCGCTCGCTGTTTGTCGGTCTGGCGGCCTCGATGGCGTTCGGCGCGACGGCGCTGGCGACACTCAGCTCGCTCGGCGGCTCCTCGCCCCTGATCTACATCCTGTTCGCCGGACTCTTGCTCGCCGCGCTTCCGTTCAGAAAGCAGGTTCGCGGCGATATCGGCATCGTCTTCCGCTACAGCTACACCGCATGGGTGGTCAGTGCGCTGGCGATCTACGCAGCAATCGGCGCGATCCTTCTTCCCAGGCTGTTCGCCGGCCAGACGAGCGTTTTCGTGGCTTCGCACAGCTATGGAGGCGTCTACGAAGTGCCGCTCGGGCCGGTATCGGGCAACATTTCGCAGACCGGCTATTTCGTGATCAACTGCCTGACATTCCTGGCGCTCTGCGTCACCTTCCTCCACAAGGGCGGGCTGGAGAAGGTCCGCGTCGGCTTCTTCCTCTGGTGCGGACTGCACACGGGTTTCGGACTGATCGACCTTCTCGGCAAGCTCGCCGGCGCGGGCGACGTCCTCGCCTTCCTGAGAACCGCCAGCTACTCCATGCTGACCGATACGACACAGGCCGGGTTCGTCCGTATCGCGGGCGCCCAATCGGAAGCGTCGGCGTTCGGCGGCATCTCGCTTTCCGCGCTGGCCTTCAGTTTTACCTACTGGAGAAGGACGGCGTCCCGCCTGGCGCTGGGGCTGACGCTGACGCTGCTCACGCTCCTCGTCCTGTCAACTTCGTCCACCGCCTATGTCGGACTGGGGGTGCTGTGCCTGCCGGTCGCCCTTTCGACCGGCCGGTCACTCGCGATGCGGCGACTGCATGTGCAGGAGATATTCCTCGTCGCACTTGGCCTGGTCGGGGTTTTCGTAGCGCTCGGGCTTGCGGTCGGCGACGAGAAATTCTTCGACCCCATGGCGCGGCTGCTCAACGAAGCGCTCCTTCAAAAAGCGAGTTCGTCGTCCGGCCAGGAACGGAACTACTGGAACTACATCAGCCTCAAGTCGTTCGCCGACACGCTGGGGCTCGGCGTGGGTCTCGGCAGTTCGCGCGCTTCGAGCTGGCCCGTCGCCGTCCTCTCACAGCTCGGGGCCATCGGTTGCGCGCTGTTGGCGTGGCTGGTCGTCGACATCGCCAGGCGGCCGAAGCGCATCGAGATCGCGCTTGGCCTGGACGACGCGGCGACCGTCGACAGCGTCAGGGCGTGCGCGCTCGCCGGCATCATTTCCAGCTCCCTGATCAGCGGGACCGCCGACCCGGGAATGATATTCTTCGTATCGCTGGCAGTGGTCACGGCCGCCACCATCCGGATCTCGCTCGAGCGGCCCTCGCGGCAACCGGGCTGGCGCCCCGCCCTCCGGAAGCCGGCCGCGGTACCGGCAGCGTGACCGCCACCGCCCGCGCGGCGGCGGCGGTCCACTTCACGTTGTCAGAAATTTTCCTTGATGGCGTGTGGCCCGAACGGCTCTTTGTTCACAACTCGGAACCCTGCGACCGTCCAATTCCATCGTCGCGCGTTCCAATGAAGCGCGGCACCACCAAGCCGGCCGGCGCCAACGTCTTCGAGCAACAAGCCCGCAAGGACCCCGATATCAACGCACCCTTTTGATTCACGCCTTAGGTTGAATCCGCGCCCGACTGCGATCCCGGTCGAAACAGTCTTGGCCGACCATTGTCGAAGCTTCGTAACCCTCGTTTCCAGCCGCGGATCACCCGGCTCACTTCGCGCACGGCGGCCTCGCCGCTTGCGCAATCCAGCAGGACGATGTCGGCGGCGGAACCTTTATGCAGGCCGTACTTGGCCCCCATGAGCGCGGCCGCTGAACTCGTTATCATATCGAAGACAAGCTTCAGATCTCCGACCCGTGAAAGCTGCGCGACGTTGGCATAGAGGTTTGCCATCCGGAGCAGCGAGGCGTCGCCATAGGGCGTGAACGGATTGAGCACGTTGTTCGTCGCCAATGATGTCACCACCCCCTCGGCAGCAAGCAGGTGGGCGGGAGCCACGCCGCGCGGAACGAGGCGGTCGAAGGCACGCCCGCCGAGGAAAAGGTCCGTCGCCGGCAGGACGGTAAGCGCGATCCCTGCCTTCCCAAGCCGTGCACCGATCTTGGCCAGATCAGGCGGCGCCATCGCCGAAAGATTGGTCACGTGGCCGATCGAAACCCGTCCGCCGTAGCCACGACCTATCGTCTCCGCCAGCACGGCCGGAAGGTCCGTGTGTTCCGGATCGAGATTGAAATCGAGGTGGAAATCGACGGCCACGTCGTGTCGCTCAGCGAGATCGAAGATCAGCCGGATGTGTTTGGCCGGATCGGGATCCGTGTAGGGCGTGCCTCCTAGAAGGTCGGCGCCGTACCCGAGCGCTTCGTCCAGCATGGCTAGCGTTTCGGGCTCGTTGGTCAGCCCCTCCTGCGCGAAGGCACAAAGCTCGATGTCGACGGCGAAGGCGTAGTCGGCGCGGACGCGCTTCAACGCCGTGAAGGATCGCATGCCGGCGCGCGGGTCGATTTCGACGAAGCTGCGCATGCGGGTCGTGCCGCCCAGGATGGCTCGCTCGACGACGCGCGCGGCACGCGAATACACGTCGTCTTCGGTAAAGGAGCTCTTGGCGTTCGCCGTCTCGCGCACGGCTTCGGCCAGCGTGCCCTCGCAGATGGCGCAGCGATCCAGGATTCCCGCCTTGTCGAGATGGATATGGGTCTCGACAAAGCCCGGAAAGGCAAGCGCGCCCTCGGCATCGTCGATTTCTACGGCCTCGCATTGCAGCCCCGGCCCGATCGCGGCGATGCGCCCGGCCATCACCGCGATATCAATTGGTCCCGAATGCCCCTCGACGGTCGCATTGCGGATGAGAAGATCGAAGGCGGGTTCGCTCACAGCCCGATCGCGCCTCCGTCGCTTCGCGGGTCATGCGCGCCGACCATCGAGCCGTCCGCATGCAGCCGGATGACGCCAGCCTGCCCGCCGAGCGGGCTCAGCGCGTGGATACCCGAAACTTCGTGTCCGAGACGTTGCAGAGCCGCGATCGCCTCCTTCCCGATGTTCTCTTCGATCTTCAATGTGTCGGCGCTGTCCGAGAACGTCTTGCCGAGCAGGAAACGCGGCGCCGACAGGGCTTCGAAGGGATCGAGCCCATGGTCGATCATCAGGCTCAGCAGCAGCGACAGGGTCTGCGGCTGACCGTCGGCACCCTGCGTACCGTAGACGAGATGCGGGCGGCCGTCGCGCAGCGCCATGCCCGGGTTGAGCGTGTAGAACGGGCGCTTGCCCCGCTCGAGCCTGTTCGGGCTTGCCGGATCGAGACTGAACGCGGCGCCCCGGTTTTGCCAGAGGATGCCGGTGTCGCCGAGGACGACGCCGCTGCCCCAGTCGAAATAGAGGCTTTGCAGGACGCAGGCGGCCCGACCCTCATCGTCGACGGCTGCAAGAAAAGCAGTGTCGCCGTGACGGAGGGGCTGCGGCCATGAGAGCGCACGCATCGGGTCGATGGAAGCGGCCTGTCGTTCCAGCCGATCGCCATCAAGGAGGCCGACGATGTCGTGTCCGGACAAATCCGGGTCGGCGATCGAAGCGCGGTCAAGGAAGGCCCGTTTCACCGCCTCGACGATGCGGTGATAGCAATCCGCGCCGCCGGGGTCGACGGAACTCATCTCCATATGGCCGAGGATACCCATGATCTGCAGCGTCGTGACGCCCTGCGTCGGCGCGCCGGGTGCGAGCAGCGTGAGGTCGCGATAACAAAGCGACAGCGGCTTTTCCCGTCTCGTACGGGTGCGTGCGAGATCGGCTTCGGCGAGCGGAGAGCCCGCGGCGGCCAGCCCGCGCGCGATACGCCTGGCCAGCGCACCCTCGTAAAAATCATGCGCGCCGTGACGTGCGATTTGTTCAAGCGTATCGCCGAGCGCCGGCTGGCGCTGCCATCCATGCTCGCCGAAGAGATCACGAAATCCCGGCCACGCAGCGCTTTCGGGCATGCGGAAATCGTACCAGAATTGCTGCGAAGGACTGACGGGAAAGCCATCCCGCGCAAATCCAATGGCGTCGTCGAGCAGCGACGACAGGGCCTCACGGCCGTGCCATTGGTCAGCGGAATAATCGAGCAACGTGTCCCAGCTATCGACCAGACAGGCCGTGGTCAGCATCGAGCCCGGCCCGCGTGTCAGGGCGGCATCCATGGCCGGCAGTTCCTGCGCAGCCTGTCCGATGCCGAGGAAGGCGTCGGCATTGCCGTCAGCGTCACAGACCAGCCATACGGCATCGCCGCCAAGGCCGCAGAAATGTGGATAGAGCACTGAAAGTGCCGCTCCGGCCGCCACCAGGGCCTCGACGGCATTGCCGCCGCGTTTCAGTATCTTGCCTCCCGCATCTGCTGCCCATGAATGCGGGGCCACGACCATCCCCAGTCGGGATCGAACATCGCCTCGTCGAGCTTCCGCGGCGACCGGGTCCGTCATCGCGAAATGACGCCGTCCTTCGCCACCAGCCGCCCGCCCTTGTAGACTGCCCTGCCTCGCGGGATCGCAACGACAGCCTGGGGCACGTGCTCGGCTGCAAGGCTGGCGAAATCGGCCCTCGACCCCGGAGCGAGCCCATAGTCCTCGAGCCGCAACGCCCTGGCGCCGGCGGCGGTCACCACGTCAAAGGCGACACGAAGCTCTTCGTCCGTATGAAAGCCGGAGCGGTAGCCGATCATCATGGCACGGCCCAGCATGTCGCCGTCGCCATACGGCCACCAAGAGTCGCGGACGTTGTCGCTGCCGCTGAAGACCGTGACACCGGCGGCGCGCAGCGTGGCGACCGGCGGAAAATTCCGCGCGCCCGGCGCGTTGGTCATGATGGCGACGCCGCTTTGCGCGAGTTTCCCGGCGACACGGGCGATCGCGTCGGCGTCGAGATCGCCCAGCCCGTAGGCATGGCTCACCGCGACATGCCCCTGCATGCCGAGCGCGGTCGTGCGCGCGCAGATTTCCTCGATGGTGAAAAGGCCAAGCGTCGATGCGTCGTGCAGATGAATGTCGATATCGACACCATGCTTGCCGGCGACGCCGAAGACCACGTCCAGATGCCCCTTCACATCCCTGTCGAAGCTGGCGGGATCGAGTCCTCCGACGAGATCTGCGCCAAGCGAAACGGCCTCGTCGAGAAGCTCCGGTGTTCCCCGACTCTTGAGGATGCCGCTTTGCGGAAAGGCGACGAGCTGGATATCGATCAGGCCGCGATACTCCTCGCGCACGGCAAGGATCGTCTCCAGCGACTTCATGCCGACCGATCCGTCGACCATGACGTGGCTGCGCATGTGGGTAGAACCGTTGCCGATGCAAAGGTCGAGCTGGTGGCGGGCACGCACGTCCATGGGCGCGGCCTTCGCCATGTTTTTCGCCTGGAACGCGACGCGCTCATGCACGTCGAATCCGTTCGTGCAGGGTATGTGCGGGAACCAGCGGTCGCCATAGAAGCTGGTGTCAAGATGGATATGCCCCTCGACGAAGCCCGGCACCACGAGCGCGCCACCGAGATCGACGGTCGCCGCCGCCGGCGGCGGGATTTCGCCCCCGGGCGAAATGGCGGCGATACGACCGTTCGAGACAGCGATGTCGTTGAGCGCGCCGCTGTCGAACAAGGCATTGGTGAAAAGGCAATCGTGCCGGCGGTCCAATCCATCCTCCTCCTTTTCAGCCAGCTCGATCGACGATAATCGCGACAGGGCCGCCTCCGGACGGCCCTTGATGCTCCGCTCCGCCGGAAACGTAAATATCCGTCATGCCGAACATTCCGGCCAGTACCCCGCCGACGAAGGCGCGGGCGTGTCGAGTGCCGGAAATATCGGAATCGTCGAGCATGGTATGCCGCCTTCCCCTCACCTCGCCGCGCGGATCGGGCTCGGCCTTCGCCAAGATGGCCGCGATCCGACCCTCGGGCAGCCGTGAGCGGGCTGCGGCTACGGATTTGGTATCGATCGCGTCCTCCATGACGGCGTGGTCCATGACCAGCGATCCGCCCCAGGATGCGCTGTTGCCCATGACAACGATCTCATGCCCCATGAGCTCGACGCCGGCCGAGGTCGAAGCGCGCGACGAGTAGAGGTCGAAGCGGCTGCAGACGTCCGTGTCATCCATGTCGTCCAAAGCGACTTCGCCCAGCGCGACGGCCACGCCAAGGGCGGAGGCGGCGCGCGAATAGCCCATTGATTTTAGTGTGTCGCCGACGGCGGTGCCCTTGCCTCGGCCACGAGCATCGGCGATACGCGCCATGGTCAGCAGCGGGCATTTGACCTGGACGAAATGCACGTCGGCCGGATCGTCGATCATGGCGTCGGCCATGGCGCGGCGAACGCCTTCCGCGACCACCTCGATTTGTGCACGGCGGCCGAGTTCCTCCGGTGCCAGGTCACGGGTATGCGCGGCGCCGATCGCCAGCGCGTCGGATGGCGGCTCAACAGACTCCTCTCGCGCGAAGATCGTCCAGTGCGGGGACAGGGCGCCTTCGGTCCCGCCCGACATCACGATCGACACTCCGGAGACACCATATCTTGCGAAAAGATCCTCGAAGGATTTCGTCGCAAAGCCGCGCGTGAAGTCATTGACGCAGCCGTTACCCTCCGTCTTGCCGAGAACGCCGACGACGCTTTCTGGCCGCAA
Organism: Rhizobiaceae bacterium; assembly: GCA_051959695.1. Taxonomy (GTDB): domain Bacteria; phylum Pseudomonadota; class Alphaproteobacteria; order Rhizobiales; family Rhizobiaceae; genus Mesorhizobium_L. The sequence continues at coordinate 7,216 of JBQCFA010000066.1, read as the reverse complement.
CCCTTGTTCGAACAAGCGTTCTAGACCGGAGACATCGTTGGGCGCGGCCGCGGCAATACGATGGACGATGGCGCGGGGCGGCATCAAAGCCACTCTTTCGCAGAGATCGTAAAAGAGGTGGAGGGTGTTGCCATGCTGCTATCCAAGTTCCAAACTGGTGATGCCGAAGATGTGGCGAAGCGGAAGGTCTGGCGGCTCGCCCCTGTACATGCGTGCTGTCTCGAATACCGGGCCAAGCCCCATTTCACGGCTAAGGGTGATGCCCTCTCGGTTCGGCTCGGGGACGTCCAGAACGATGTCCGACGCGCCGGCGCGCAGGACCAGTTCCTGCAGCAGGTCGACGGCGATTGCCGGATCGTTTGCGAAGAGCGGACCGATCTTGTGACCGCTCAGGCAGCGGCGAATGACGCCATAGCCGGTTACTTCGCCGTCGGTGACGCTCGCCAATGCCATCCGTGAGTTGTCGCCTGCGAGCCAGTTCGACAGAAATGCCCCTCGCCTCGCCGGAAAGAAGCGGCGATCGTAGCGAAGAACGTCGTCGAGCATATCGTGGGCCACAGGCCGCGCGCGCGGAGGTCGCTCCCGCACGACGATCCTGCCGCCGAACCGGATATTGCTGTGGGCCAGGACAAAGCCGGATTTACGGTAATTTTCCTGCTGGGCGACAACGCCGTCCAGACCAATCGTCCGATCGCTCGCCGTCGCCACGGCATGGTCCCATATCGCCTTGCCGTAGCCGTGCCCCCGAAATTCGGGCCGTGCGATATAGAGCCCCAGAAAAGCGAAATGGCCATCGTACTTGACGACGGAGATGGACGCGACCGGCTGCTTGTCGAGAAAGCCCATAAAGAAGCCGGACAAGTCGGCCAACCGGAACGCCGCCGCATCGTCGATGCCCGGATTCCAGCCTTCGGCGGCCGCCCATTCGAGCATAGTGGCGATGTTCTCCACCGTTGCTCCACGGATCGACAGGCGGCTAGTCACGATGCCAGCCTGAACGGGCCTGCCTGTGAGGTCCTGAGGCCGAGCGCTGCTAGAGCCTCCGCCATCTTCACGGCGGCGGCGACGCCGTCTATCACCGGCAGCCCGTGTTCCCTTGACAGGGCATCGGCCAGGTCGGCCATGCCGGCGCAGCCGAGAACGATGGCATCCGCTTCGCCTTCCGCGACAGCCATGCCGATTTCGGCGGAGATGCGCTGTCGCGCCGCCGACCCTGGAATCTCGAGATCGAGCACCGGGACTTCCGACGCACGGACGCGGGCGCAGCGCCGCGAGAGGCCGTAGAGGCGGAGATTGTCCTCGATCACGGCGACCGAAACCGTCAGCGTCGTTACCACGGTGAAGCGCGAGCCGACCATCATGGCGGTGTGGAAGGCGGCTTCGCCGATACCAATGACGGGGATGTCGGTGAGCTTCCTGGCTTCGTAGAGTCCCGTATCGTCGAAACAGGCGATGACGATGGCGTCGAAGCTGTCTTGCTTCGCCGCCTCGATCTCGGCGAACAGGCCCGGCAAGGCGGCCTCGCCATCTGCCCGCCCCTGGATCGACGCCGGCCCGCTCTTCGAGGTGCGGGCGACGATCGTAGTCCCCGGCGCGGAGACCCGGCGGGCGGCGATGGCCGCCTTCTCCGTCATCGATGCGGTGCTGTTCGGATTGATGATCAGAATGGACGCCATTCTAGACGAGGCCCTTGCCTGCGTCCGAGCCAAGGCGCCGGCGGCGACGCTGCATCAGGAGCACGATCGACAGAGTGGTCAGGATCACAAGCAGCGAGATGGCGGTCGTGACGGTTCCGAGTGCGTAGATCGCCGGCGTGGTCACCGTGGTGGTCAGCGCCCTCAGCGTAATCGGCAGGGTATTGTCCGAGCCCATCGCCTGGCTGGAGCGAGCGATCTCGTCCCAGGAAAGCGTGAAGCCGAACAGCCCGACACCGGCAATGGCCGGCAGGATGATCGGCAGGATCACGTGCCGGAACGTTTGCCACGGTGTTGCGCCGAGATCGCGCGCCGCTTCCTCATAAGCCGGGTTGAAGCGGTTGAAGACCGCGAACATGATGAGCAGGCCGAAGGGGAAGGTCCATGTAAGATGGGCGCCGAGGCCCGAGGTGAACAGGCCCATCAGCGTGGTGAAATTATCGAGGATCCAGTCGATTTCGTGAGCGTTGGCGTAGGCGTTGATGGAATCGTCGCCGATGCGGAACTCGAGCGCGATGCCGAGCGACACCACGATCGACGGCACGATCAGACTGGCGATCGCCGTGTAGAAGAGCAGGGTCGAGCCGCGGAAGCGCCGGCGGAAGGCGAGCCCCGCCATCACCGAGGCGATCACGGTGATCAGCATCACCGCGATGCCGAGTTCGAGCGAGTTGAGCAGCGAGGCGCCGATATCGACCGTGCCGATCCCCTGGAAAAGCTGGCGGAACCAATGCAGCGAGACGCCCCGCATCGGGAAGGTCAAGCCGCCCTCCGGCCCCTGGAACGAAAGGATCAGGATGGTGATGGTGGGCCCGTAGAGGAAGATCACGAAGAGCGTGAAGAAGATGGCGAGCCAATAGAAAGAGGCTGGGCGGCGATCTTCCATCACAGCTCCTTGCGGATGTCGACGATACGGGTCAAAGCCCAGATCATCATCAGCACGGTGACGAGCAAGACGACGGCGTTGGCGGCGGCGAGGGGGAATTGCAGGAAGTTCGTCTGCACCTGGATCACCTTGCCGACGGAGGCGATCTGCTGGCCGCCCATGATGCCGATGGTGATGTAGTCGCCCATGACGATGGTGATGACGAAGATCGAGCCGATGGCGATGCCTGTCCTCGAAAGGGGGATGACGATGTTCCACAGCGTCTGCCAGCCGCTGGCCCCGGCGTCATAGGCGGCTTCGATCAGCGATCGATCGATGCGGCTCATAGCGTTGAGCAGCGGGATGATCATGAACACCGTATTGAGGTGGACGAAGGCGAGCACGACCGAGAAATCCGAATAGAGAAGCCATTCGACGGGCTGGTCTACGATGTGCAGGCCAAGCAGCGCCTGGTTGACGAGACCGTTGCGCCCGAGCAGCGGAATCCACGAGATCATGCGGATGACGTTGGAGGTCCAGAACGGGATGGTGCAGAGCAGAGCCAGGACGATCTGCATGGTCGCCGTGCGCACGTGGAAGACGAGGAAGTAAGCGATGGTGAAACCGATCACCAGGGTCAGCGCCCACACCTCGAAGCAGAAGATGAGCGTGGAGAGATAGGTCTTGAAGGTGGTGCACAGCGTCGGCAGGCCAGCGACGCAGCCGTCGAACACGTCCGTATAGTTCGACACTATGAAGTCGGGGCTGATGGAATACTGGTTGTATTTCCAGAAGCTCACGACGATGATCGCCAGCAAAGGCAGGGCGAAGAAAACGAAAAAGACGAGCGCCATCGGCGCCGCCTGCCAGTAGGGCGTCCAACGCGATTGTCCGTTCATGCGGCTCAACATGCCTTGTTGGGAATGCGTCCCGTCCAGGCGGGCGGGACGCGTTGCCTGCGGCTCAGATCAGGCGGCGATGAACTCATTCCACTTCTTCACCATGTACTCGTTCTCATCCATCACCGAGTTCCAGCACGCCACATTGCCCATGCGGGCGACGTAGGAGCCGCCATCGCGGGTCGCGCCGGCCTTTTCGAGTAGGCTACCGTCCGGGGCATGAATGTCCTCGGCGGCGGGCTTTCCTTCCATCCAGAAGTCCCATTCATAGGGCTTCATGTATTGCTTCGCCGTCTCCAGCACAGCCGAATAGTAACCCTGGCGATTGAGATACGCCCCGGCCCATCCCGAAAGGAACCAGTTGACGAACTCGTAGGCGGCGTCGAGCTTCTTGCCCTTGGTCGTCTTGGGAACCGCGAAGCCGGAGGCCCAGCCGCGATAGCCTTCGTCCAGGCCGGGATAGAGGCACGCAATGCCCTTGGAGCGAACGGCGGTAACGGCCGGCGACCACATGGACTGAAGCACGACCTCGCCGGACGCCATCAAGTTCACGCTCTCGTTGAAGTCGGTCCAGAAGGCGCGGAACTGTCCCGCCTTCTTGGCGTCGATCAGCGTCTTGATCGTGAAATCGATCTCGTCCTTTGTCTGGTTGCCCTTGTCCTTGTATGTCTTCAGACCCGCGGACTCGATCGCCATCGCGGCATCCATGATGCCGATCGAGGGCACGTTGATGAGCGCCGTCTTGCCCTTGAGCGACGGATCGAGCAGCGCCTTCCAGTTCTTGATCGGATGACCGATCAGGTCCGGGCGCATGCCGAGTGTGTCGGCGTTGTACGTGGTCGGGATGAGCGAGATCCACTCGGTCGGCGCCTTGGAGAACTTGGTCGAATGGCGACCTTCGAGATAGAAGACCTTGTGCGGCGCGGTGCCCTGGTCGCCGACCTTCTTGTCGTCGATCATGCCCTTGGAAATGACCGGGGCGATCTTATCGGCATATTTGATCTTCTTGGCGTCCATGCCTGCCAGATTGCCCGACGGTACGAGGTTGGGCAGCGAGAAGTATTCGCTGTCGACCATGTCGAAGGAATTCGGCTGCGTGATGATACGCTTGGTGACGTCGTCGGTCGTCACCGGGATGTATTCGATGGTGATGCCGGTGTCTTCCTTGCACTTCTTGGCGATGTCGGCCGACTGGTTCACCGCCGTGCCCAGGTAGCGCAACGTCACACCCTCCGCCGCCAATACGGCGGGAAAGCCCGTGATCGCCTGCGCGCCGATCGCGGCGCCGGCAGCAGCGGTGCCTTTCAGAAAGCTGCGGCGGTCGAGGACCGCTCCATTGACGATATACTTCATGTCTGACGCTCCTTTTTAGGCATTGAAAAATCATGGCTACGGGCTGAGCGGATGCACATCCGCGTCCGCCCAGCGCACCCTGGCGCTTTCGCCGATCTCGAAGGGTTGCAGGAAGAAATCACGGTCCGGCAGGACGATGGAGAGTTCCCCAGCCGCGCCCGCATCGACGGCGAGATGGACGCTCGTGCCCTGGTACTCGATGCCCGACACCGTACCGTCGAGGCCCGGCGCGGCGGTTTGGACACCGGACGAGGCGCGGGACAGCGTCATTCGGTCTCCGCGTATCGCGATCGACCTCTCTCCTTCCCTGAGAATGTTGTGCCCGCCCATGAAGCGGGCGACGAATTCCGTCGTCGGCGCGTCGAAGACGCTGCGGGGATCGCCCTGCTGTTCGATACGGCCGTCCTTCATCACCACGATCAGGTCGGCCAGCGCCATCGCCTCGTCCTGGCCGTGGGTGACATGGACGAAACTGATTCCGAGCTCCTTCTGGATGCGTTTCAGCTCCGAACGCACGCGGATGCGCAGGAAGGGGTCGAGGGCGGAGAGCGGCTCGTCGAGCAGAAGGATCGAGGGATTGGTAATCAGCGCACGCGCAAGCGCGGCGCGCTGCTGCTGGCCGCCGGAAAGCTGCGCGGGCAATCGGTCGCCGAGATGTCGCATATCGACGAGCGACAGCATCTCGTCGGCGCGTGCGTGGCGGGCGGCTTTCGACTCGCCTTTCATCTTCAGGGAAAAGGCGACGTTGTCGCGCACGCTGAGATGGGGAAACAGCGCGTAGCTCTGGAACATCATCGCCGTACCCCGTGCCGCGGGTGGCAGGTCGGTGATGTTCTTTCCACCCAGCACGATGTCGCCGGCGGTCGCCAGTTCATGCCCAGCGATCATCCGGAGCGTCGAGGACTTGCCGCAGCCGGAAGGGCCAAGCAGGCAACAGTAGGTACCAGCCGGAATGTTGAGGTCGATCGCGTCGACGGCAACCGTCTGGTCGTACTTCTTGGTCAGCGCGACGAGCTCGAGATATTCGCTAGGCAAGTTCTGCCTCTTTCGGATGTTTCCTAACTGCCAAGTAGCAAGCAACGTGCCACAACGCAGCGACAGCGCTTTGATTTGTTAACCATCTGATTTTTCTCGATTAAATCTGGCACTCCGTCCTTCGGTGCACGGAGTGGCGATAACCATCGCTGCCTAACTGCTAATCAGGCTCAGAAAGTGCATACAGTTTATGCAATCGGCCCAGGTTGGAAGGCCTGCGCGCTGCGCACGGGACCTGGCCGACAGTCTTGTCGGCAAGACAAACGCGCGGCCAGTTCACGGGTCGCAAGGTGAACGCATGCGCCCTAGGGTTACGTCGGCCCGAAGCACAGGAGATGCGGCAGGTGCAGGCATGCGGCCGCTGCTAGGTGGCGGCCTTTCGTAGCGCGATGGTTTCACGCGACACGTAGTTGCGCCACCCACCATATTCAGAAATGTCGACAGCTCCGGCAAGCCCAGCGGCTTCGACCAGAAACCCCTTGCACCGGGTGCCGTCCGCCAGCTCGATGGTGCCGATCCCCAGCGGTGGCTGGATGGAAGCGATGAATTGGCCAAAAGCGGCTGCCGGGAGCCGCCAGATCTCGACCTCTATCTCGGTACCAGCTTCAGGGGCCGTGCGGATCAGTCCCGGCTTCGCGACCTCCTGCCCGGCCAGGGCATGGAGGCGATAGGATGCCGAAGTCCGCGCCGTCCGGCAAAACTTCGCCCCGATCGACGTCAGCTGGGTATTCAGTGGCATGCCGGAGAGGTGCGCGCCGACGACGGCGAGTTCGATGGCCTCCTTTGCGCCGCGGGCCGATGCGATCGGCCCCGCCGGCGGCACGGCGTGGCCCGTCGCGCCCATCGACATCGACGTCTTCGCATGCAACTCGCGTCCAATGGCGCCGAGCAACGCGTCCCTGCCTGCCGCCGCCAGCAAGGTGACGCTCATCGGCAGTCCGTTTTGCTGACGGCCTGTCGGGACGGCGATGCCGCACAGGTCGAGCAGGTTGACGAAATTCGTGTAGGTGCCGAGCCGGCTGTTGGTGACAACGGGATCGGCAAGCACCTCCGATACCTTGTAGTGCGTGGGGGCGGTGGGCACGCAGATGACATCCACGGAAGCGATCACCGGCGTAAGCTTCGTCTTGTAGGCCTGCAGGGCATAAAGGCCGTCGAAGGCGTCCGCCGCAGACAGTTTGCGCGCCCCGCCGATGATCGCGCGCGTGACGGGATGCAGCGAGGCCTCGTGGCTGTCCATGAAATCCCGGATCGCCGCGTAACGTTCGGCGACCCAGGCGCCTTCATAGAGCAGCCGGGCGGTCGCGTAGAAATCGGCGAACGGCAGCTCGACGAGCTTGCAGCCCAATTCCTCAAGCGCGCGAAGCGAA
>JBQCFA010000065.1:0-13219 GCA_051959695.1 Rhizobiaceae bacterium | reverse complement strand
AGCCCTCCGTTTCCTAAAGGAAGCGCCGCAGCCCTGCCTCTCCGTGCACGATTAGAAAGCCCAGCATGACCGCGTAGAGATATGATTGCAGGATCAGCTGCGGTTCCCGGTGCGGCGGCATGTCCGGATCAGCTTCGTAGATGTAGATCGGCACATCGTCGCCGAGGGGACGCGACAACGCCAGTTCCGCGGCGTTCAAGCCGACCCGACGGTAGCGGGCCTCCCTGGCGTCGACCGAAGCAAGGTTTTCGGCCCGGTCGACGATCAGCACACCGTCGCAGCATGCGCCCGGCTCGCGGCGCACCGTCAGCAACGCCGCCGGAAAGCCGGGCATGTCCGGCCTGGGCCGCCAGCAGCGACGCCAGCCGGAGAGCCGCGCCGGCACCATGTCGACGATCTCCGTCCTGAGCGTAGCGCGGTTAACCAGCGACCCGTAGCCGAAATAGGCCACGAACGCGCTGCCGCGGTCATCCCTGGTGATCATCCCGGGAACAGGATCCTTCAACATCCCGCGACCGGAGCGCGCATGGACGGGTTCCTCGTTGACTTCGGATTTAGCGGGTATATCCAGGCTGCGCTCGATTTTCATCCTTGGAATTGAGCCAACCGAAAGGGTCACGCCGCCATGCCTGGCGACAGTCGCAGTCGAACGCAATTGCCGTCCCCGGCGGGCGCCTGATCCGTAAGACGGCTCGGCCCCTGCCCAGGACGGCAGTGGAGCGAGCCATGAATGAACTCCCGGTCCTTGCCGGCGACGCCGAAATGGCTGTCGCCGAGAACCTCGCCAGGCAGCATGTTGCCGATCTCGTCGACGCGTTGAACGAGCGCGAGCGCGAGGACGCCGCGCGCCTCGTCGCGGAATTGCCGTTCCAGCGCGCCGTCGAAATCTTCGACCAGCCCGGCCTCGATCGCTCCGGCGAACTGATCACCAGCCTGCCCACCGCGCAGGCGGCCTCGATCCTGTCGGCGATGTCCTCCGACCGCGCGGCGGACCTCTTTCGCGAATTGGAGCCTGCCGCCCGCGAGACTCTGCTGGAGGCGGTAGACGCGGACGCCAGGCATGCCGTGCTGCGCATCCTCGGCTATCCGCGTAACAGCGCCGGCGCCATCATGACGACCGAGTTCGTCAGCGTTCCCTCCGACTGGACCGTAGGGCAGACGCTGGATCATATCCGCAAGGTAGAGCGAACGCGCGAGACCGTCTACGCCATCTACGTCACCGATCCGGGGAACGGCAGGCTGGTGCGTTCCGTCGGGCTGCGCCGCCTTGTCGTCAGCGACCCGGCGAACCGCATCGTCGACGTGGCTCAACGGACAAAGCCCATCGCGATCAATCCCCTCGCGGATCGCGAGAAGGTGGCGCAGTTGATTTCCAAATACGACCTCCTCGCCGTGCCGGTGGTCGAGAACGGCCATGTGCTTGGCATTGTCACCGTCGACGATATCGTCGACGCGATCCTCGAGGAGAACACCGAGGACGCCCAGAAATTCGGCGGCGTCGAGGCGCTCGACGAACCCTACATGAAGATCGGCTTCATGCAGATGTTCCGCAAGCGCGTAGGCTGGCTGCTCGTCTTGTTCCTGAGCGAGATGCTGACCGCCACCGCCATGCAGGGCTACCAGACGGAGCTGGAAAAGGCGATCGTGCTGACGCTCTTCATCCCGCTCATCATGAGTTCCGGTGGAAATTCCGGCTCGCAGGCGACATCCCTGATCATCCGCGCCATGGCGTTGAGGGAGATCGGCGTCGCCGACTGGTGGCGCATAGCGGCGCGGGAGATTCCGACCGGGTTCGCGCTCGGCTCCGTCCTCGGGATTGTCGCGGTCTGCCGGATCGTGGCCTGGCAATATTTGGGACTTTACGACTACGGCGCGTACTGGCCGCTGGTCGCCGTGACGGTCGGGGCTGCGCTGGTCGGCATCGTCACCTTCGGCACGCTTGCCGGATCGATGCTTCCCTTCCTGCTCAAGGTGTTGAGATTCGATCCCGCAAGCGCCTCGGCGCCGTTCGTCGCGACGCTGGTCGACGTTTCGGGGCTGGTGATCTACTTTTCCGTGGCCCTGGTCATCCTGCGCGGGACGATGCTGTGACCGTGCCGGGGCTCAATCGACGCGCTCGCCCTTTTTGATCCGGTAGGTCGGCTGGTACATGGTCACCAGTTCCTCCGCCGCCGTCGGATGCAGCGCCATTGTGCGGTCGAAATCGTCCTTGGTGAGGCCCGCCTTCACCGAGATGCCGAGGAGCTGGGCCATCTCTCCAGCGTCGGGGCCGAGGATATGGGCGCCGAGCACCTTGCGGCTCTTCGCGTCGACGACGAGCTTCATCAGCATCTTCTCGCGCCGGTCTGGAAGGATGTTGCGCATCGGCCGGAAAGTCGAGCTGTAGACCTCCAGCTCGTCGAATTTCTTCTCCGCCTCGTCCTCGGATAGGCCCACCGTGCCGATCTCGGGTTGCGAGAACACGGCCGTCGGTATCGCCTCGTGGTCGGGTCGGGTCGGATTGCCCTTGAAGGCGGTCTCGACGAAACAGATGGCCTCGTGGATGGCGACGGGCGTCAGCTGGATCCGGTTGGTGACGTCGCCGATCGCCCAGATATGGTCGACATTGGTGCGCGAGAAATCGTCGACCTCGATCTCGCCGGCCACTCCCGTCTTCACCCCTGCCTTGTCGAGGCCGATCCCTTCGGTGTTGGGGATGCGCCCTAGCGAGAGCATGGCCTGGTCGGCGACCAGCGTCTTGCCGTCCGACAGCCTGATATGCAGGCGGCCTTGCTCGCCGCGATGCACGCGCTCGAAGATCGTCTTGCACAGGATGCGGATGCCCTTCTCCTCCATCGTGCGGTGGAGGTTGCGGCGCAGGTCGCGGTCGAAGCGCTGCAGGATTTCCGTCCCGCGATAGACCAATGTGGTCTCGACGCCGAGGCCGTGGAAGATGTTGGCGAATTCGACGCCGATATAGCCGCCGCCGGCGATGACGATCGCCTTGGGCAGCTTCTCGAGATCGAACACCTGGTTGGAATCGATGCAAAGTTCATGGCCGGGCAGCGCCGCGTGCGGATTGGGACGTCCGCCGGTGGCGATCAGGATATGCTCGGCGGTGAGGCGGCGACCGTCGCCTTTCAGCCGGACCGTATGGGGGTCCTCCAGTTCGGCGCGGGTGTCGAAGAGGTCCGCGCCCGCCTTTTCCAGATTGCCCCGGTAGATTCCTTCCAGCCGCGCGATCTCCTTGTCCTTGTTGGCGATCAGCGTGGGCCAGTCGAAGCTCGTCTCCGGCACGCTCCATCCGTAGCCCGCGGCGTCCTCGAAATGCTCGGAGAACTGCGAGGCATAGACGAACAGCTTCTTCGGCACGCAGCCGCGGATGACGCAGGTGCCGCCATAGCGGTGTTCTTCCGCGATAGCCACGCGCTTGCCGAGCGAGGCGGCCAGGCGGCCTGCCCTCACCCCGCCCGAGCCGCCGCCGATCACGAAGAGGTCGTAGTCGTACTGTGCCATCCGTCTTCCATCCTTCGTCAAAAGGGAGGTCTAGGAGCCCGCCGCCAAAAAGAAAAGCCCGGCGCGATGGCCGGGCTTCGATTGGGGGGGAACAAGCCTCCGAAGCTACTGCTTCTTCGAGGCGTCCGCGGGTGCCTGATCGTCGCTGGCGGCCGCCGGAGCCGGGGCGGTGTTCTTTATCGGATGCTTCGCCTCCATGTCCTTCGCCACGGCCTCGGCCAGATCGCGCGCGACGCCGCGCTGCCAGATCTGCGCGGCCCGCGCCAGTTCGGCCGTCACTTCAGGTCCTTTCTCGAGCAACTTCTTGCCGGCCTCGGAATTGTAGAAGGCAGCGATCGCCTTCAGTTCGTCTTCGCTGAAGGCCTTCGCGTAGTCGGTCGCCGATTCGGTTTCGAGCGCGGCGCGGCGCGAGGCAAGCGCGAGCGTGTTCTTGTCGACGATGTTGATGATGTCTTCCTGGAGATTCGGGTCCTTCTGGATGAGCTGGCTCTTGAGCGCCTGCGCCGCCGACGGTAATATCCGGTCGAAGGCGTCCGTCGCGTTGATCGCGCTGATCGCCTCCCGGGCCGCCTTCAGATGCGAATCGGTGATGTCGTCCGCGCTGGAGGGCACCGTGGCGATGGCCAGAAGAATGGCTGCCGACCCGGCAGCGAGCATGCCGCGAACTTTACCCTTCGAAATCATGTGTTCTGGAACTCCCGATAGCTAGATGGCATGAAGGGTTCTGACCCCGTCGGGCCCTGCAACGATCGCAGTGTCCGCCATCCCCAAAAACAGACCGTGCTCCACCACACCCGGAATGGCGTAGAGAGCGTTCGACAGCGCTCTTGTATCCGGAATGCGGCCAAAAGATGCGTCGACGATGAAATGCCCGCCGTCTGTAACAAATGGCCGGCCGTTCGTCATCCTCAATGTCAGGGGCCCGCTCAAGCCGAGCCTCTCGGCGGCCTTTTCGACCGCGAGGCGGGTGGCACCGAGGCCGAAACGATTGACCTCGATCGGCAGGGGAAAGTGCCCCAGCACTTCGACCAGCTTGCTACTGTCGGCGATCACGATCATGCGGTCGGCGGCGGCCGCCACGATCTTCTCGCGCAACAGCGCCCCCCCGCCGCCCTTGATCAGCGCCAGATGCGGATCGATCTCGTCGGCCCCGTCGATGGCGAGGTCGAGATGCGGCGTCTCGTCGAGGTCGGAAAGCGGCACGCCGCTTTCTCGGCATAGCGCCGCCGTCCGTTCCGAGGTCGGCACGCCGACGATGCGCATTCCCTCGCCGACACTGGCGGCAAGCAGGCGTACGAATTCCTCGGCCGTCGATCCCGAGCCGATGCCGAGCAGCATCCCCGTCTCGACATGTTCCAGCGCGGCGCGCGCCGCCTCGATCTTCGCCGCCTTGGCGTCCATGAGCAGAAATCCCCGACAGGCTTTCGCACCTAACATCTTTGCCGCCCCCGTCAAAGCCCGCCTTGGACGGGCGGGCGTTTCCGGCGCCGCTTGCCCTCCCCGGCGGGGAAGGCTATGCCCGCGTCATTCGCACAGACATGGATCTCCGATGCCCGCGCCGACCATAGCATTCGACCTCGACGGCACTCTCATCGACACCGCGCCCGATCTTCTCGACAGCCTGAACCGCTGCCTGGAGATGGGCGGACTTGCGCAGGCGAACGTTTCGGAATTGAAGCGTTACGTCGGCTTCGGCGGCCGCGTCATGATCGAGCGGGCGTTCCAGGCCCATGGCAAGCCGCTTGCGGCCGACCAACTCGACCGGCTCTACGCCGCCTTCATCGAGGACTACCTGGATGGCATTCCAGGCAAGTCGGCGCCCTATCCCGGCGTCGTGGCGGCGCTCGACAGGCTCGCCGCCGCCGGCTGCCTGCTGGCGGTCTGCACCAACAAGATGGAGCGGCATTCGAGACGGCTGCTTGAGGCGCTGGGGCTGGCCGGCCGGTTCCAGGCGATCTGCGGCCAGGATACCTTTGCCTATCGCAAGCCCGATCCACGCCACCTCTTCGGCACGATCGAGGCGGCCGGCGGCGACGTCGAGCGCGCGCTGATGGTTGGCGACTCACGCACCGACATCGACACCGCCAAGGCGGCCGGCATCGCGGTCATCGCGGTCGATTTCGGCTATACCGACATGCCGGTGCGAACGTTCGAACCGTCCAGGATCATCTCGCACTACGACGAACTGACGGTCGATGCCGCGCTCGGCCTCATCGATGGCGCCCGGACCCCGGCCGGGGCGTAAGCAAGGCCTGGGCTCCCGCTTGACTTGCCTGTGGACCGCCCCTTATATCCGGCGGCGTTCGGCAAACGGCTTCGAACGGGCGATTAGCTCAGCGGGAGAGCACACCCTTCACACGGGTGGGGTCGCAGGTTCAATCCCTGCATCGCCCACCATCGAACCGGGCCGGCGCTGACGAAGCAGCCGATCCGGGGGCGGAATGTCGACCACCAAGGGCCATCAACCAATGCTCGGAAACGCGTTTCGCGCGGCGTTCGGACTGTCCGTCGCCGCTTTGATGCTGGGCGGCATGGCCCTTGGCCTGTCGGCCTGCGGCGGCGGCTATCCGATGACGGTCGAGCAGCGCTACAGCGAGCCCAAGACGCCCGACGAGGTATTGCAGGACAAGGTCGACGCGGCCAAGCGCATCGAGCGCGCCCACGGCGCCATGTAGGGTGGTTCGACTGCCCGAACCGGGCTCCGCCGCCGACCGGCTGGTCGGAAACCGGACGGCCTAAAGCTTCGGCCCGGCCGCCGTGTCGGCTTTCTGGATGGCGCCGGAGACTTCCTCTGAAACCGGCGCACGGACGGCGTCCGTCTTTTGCATTGCCTCAGTCAGCCTTGCGTCGCGTCCATATACGTCGTCGTAGAACTGGACCTTCCCGTCGGCGTCCGGCCATGCCGTGAAATAAGCGACATAAACGGGAATCTGGACCGGCACCTTTTCCGAGGAATGGCCCTGCTTGAGCTTGGCAGCGATAGCGGCGACGCTGGTGTCGAGCACCGCGGCGGCCATCTCGCGCGGCTCCTGGAGGCGCACGCAGCCATGACTGAGGGCGCGCACGTCCCGATTGAAAAAGCTCTTGGACGGCGTGTCGTGCATATAGATGGCATGTTTGTTCGGGAACAATATTTTCAGTTCGCCGAGCGCGTTGTCATCGCCGGGAACCTGGCGGACATTGTAGGGGATATGCGTCCCGTAGCGCCCCCAGTCGATGGCAGACGACGGGATGTGGTTGCCCTTCATGTCGGTCACCTCGTAACCCGCCCGGTCAAGGTAACCCGGATCATTGACCAGCCGGGGCAGCATCTCGTTGACGATGATCGACTGCGGCACACCCCAATAGGGGTTGAAAACCACTTCCTGGATCGTGTTGTAGAAGAAGGTGGTCTGATTGGTCGGTCGCCCGACCACGGCGCGCATGGACAGAAGCTGTTGCCCGCCCTTGTTGAAGGTCACGCGATAGGCCGGTTGATTGATGAAAACGTAGGGATCGCCGAGCGTATGCGGCAGCCAGCGCATCTCTTCCAGCGCCAGCGTCACCTTTGCGATCTTGTCGGCCTTGGTCTCGCCCGCCAGCGCCTTTACAGTCCGGGGGCCGATGACGCCGTCGGCGCCGAGCCCATTGGCCTTCTGCGCCGCTTTGACCAGCGGCACAAGGTCTTCCGAATAGGTTTCGTTCGACCCGTTCTCCGCCAGCAGCGAGCCGTATTTTTCCTTGAAGGCGTCGTCCGCCTTCCCCGCAATGAGCTGAAGCAGCTTCGGGAAATCGGGATCGCTGTCGCCCGGCTTCAGGAGAAGGTCGGGTCGCACGACGATATCGCTCGCGGTGCTGTCACGCAGGGCCGCGAGTTCCGTCCTCAGCTGCTGGTACTGCGGCGCCTGGGGATGCTTCGCCTCCAGATACTGCCGCACTTCGAAGGTATGCGACAGGTCGCCGAGCACCGCCGCCATGTCGAGGGGTTTGACGGGCAGGTCGTAATATTCGGACATGCGGTCCGGAGCGACCCGGCCATCATAGGCGTCGTGCACGTAGCGCAGGACCTTGGCCGACAGTTCGACCTCGAAGCGCGTCAGTTCTCGCATGCGGGCGGCCGTGTCGTCGAAGGAGAAGGCGGCCGACGGAACGTTCACCGCGTAGTCCGCCGGGTTGAGACCGTAGCTGCCGGCCTCGCCAAGCACGCGCAGCGCCTCCTGCGCGCGGCTGTTGGGGCCAAAGCCGCTCACCCAGATGAAATCCGGATGCTGGGAGTAGTAGTCGGTCAGCACCTTGGCGACTTCCCTGGTCGCCTGAAGATCGAGATCGGCCAGAGCGCCGCGCGATTCGGCAAAGCCGCTCGCCTGCAGGGAAGGCTGGAACGTCGTCTCATGCGGCGCCTGGATCACGGGGGTGAAATCCACCCGCACGAGCGGATCGGGCTTGTAGGGACGATAGGTCGGTCCGCTGATCTTTGCGACAGGGCGCGGCGCTGGCTGCTGATGCTGGGGCGGCGGCGCCTCGCGATAGCCGTCCCGCCCATAGAAGTCGCGCCCCTGGTAGTACTGGTCGCGGCCGCGCATGTTGTCGTAGCGATCGTAGCGGTGGCCGCCGAACAGGCGTTCGAAAAGATTCTGCGCGGAGGCGTCCGAGACGCCCATCGCGAGTGTGGCGCCGAGCGCCAGAAGGGGCAGCGCCGTCAACCGGCGTCGAAAATGATTCACAATTTCACCTGTCGCGATCGTGGTCGCATGGAAGAGGATTTCGCAAGGGAGGCATCCGTGCCGCCCGTCGCCATCCGGACGCCTGGAGAAAACAATCTAACCATCCGTCCGAACAGCCTTGCAGGATACGCAGCATTAAGCATAGCGATTCATTGCCGGGACGTTAAGCGCCCGGCGAGGGAACGGCAGGCGGCGTGCCTTTTCGATCACATATTGTTGACGCGGAGGACGACGCCGGGCTTGTCGGCGGTGGCTCCGACGACCTGTCCTTGTTTCCGCGGTCGAACCGCGCGATCTTCCCGCCCGAAAACGCGAAAGGATGTCGGCGATGAAGAAAGGCTACAAGGCGCTGGTCGATGAGGCGAATGCCGAGATCGAGGCAGTGACGCCCGCCGAAGCGGCCCGTCTGGCCGAAAGCGAGGGCGTGCTGCTCGTCGACATACGTGACGTCAGGGAACTTCAGCGCGAGGGGAAGATTGCCGGTGCGCTGCATGCGCCGCGCGGCATGCTGGAATTCTGGGTCGACCCTGAAAGTCCCTACCACAAGGACATATTCTCGTCCGGCAAGACGTTCGTCTTCTTCTGCGCCGGCGGCCTGCGCTCGGCGCTGGCGACCAAGACGGTCCAGGACATGGGGCTGTCGCCGGTCAAGCACATCGAGGGCGGCTTCGGCGCGTGGCGCGAGGCCGGCCTGCCTGTCGAGAAGCCGGAGCCGAAATAAGAGCCACGCGCCCAGCGCTTGCCTTCCTAGCCCGGGCGGATTGGCTTTCCCGGGGCTTCGATGCTAGGCAATGCACCTTCGTACGGCTTGAAACGCGGGCGGGAACGCCCGACATTCGTCGGAGCCGGGCTATTGTTCGGAATCGGCCCGGCAGGGATGCATCAATGAGTTTTGACGCAAGCAGCATGATCGATCCTTTCGGACGCGCCATATCCTATCTGCGCGTTTCGGTGACGGATCGCTGCGACTTCCGCTGCACCTACTGCATGGCGGAAGACATGACATTCCTGCCGAAGAAGGATCTGCTTACGCTCGAGGAACTGGACCGGCTCTGCACGGTGTTCATCGAGAAGGGCGTACGCAAGCTGAGGCTAACCGGCGGGGAGCCGCTGGTGCGCAAGAATGTGATGCATCTCGTGCGCGACCTTTCCCGCCACCTGAAGAGCGGCGCTCTGGATGAGCTGACCCTGACGACCAATGGCTCGCAGCTTTCGCGTTTCGCCGCGGAACTCGCCGATTGCGGGGTGCGGCGGATCAACGTCTCGCTCGATACGATCGACCCCGAGAAGTTCCGGGCGATCACGCGCTGGGGCCATCTCGACAAGGTCATGCAGGGTATCGAGGCGGCCGACCGCGCCGGTTTGAAGATCAAGCTGAACGCCGTCGCGCTCAAAGGCTTCAACGACCGCGAACTGCCGGACCTGATGCGCTGGGCGCATGGGCGCGGCATGGACCTCACCATCATCGAGACCATGCCGATGGGCGAGATCGACGCCGACCGCACCGACCAGTACCTGCCGCTGTCGCTGCTGCGCGCCGAATTCGAGCGCGCCTTCACGCTCACCGACATCCCCTACCGTACCGGCGGACCGGCGCGCTATGTAGAGGTAAAGGAAACCGGCGGGCGCCTTGGTTTCATCACGCCGATGACGCATAATTTCTGCGAAAGCTGCAACCGGGTGCGGCTAACCTGCACCGGTACGCTCTATATGTGTCTCGGTCAGGACGACGCCGCTGATTTGAGGACGCCTCTGCGCCAGTCGGAAGGCAACGAACTCCTCGCCAACGCGATCGACGAGGCCATCGGGCGCAAGCCGAAGGGCCATGACTTCGTCATCGACCGGCGCACCAGCCGCCCCGCCGTCGCTCGCCATATGAGCGTGACAGGCGGCTGAATTACCGAACCTGACGTCAGTGCACGGGCGCGGTGGCGCGGTTCTGGTCCGGTCGCGGCCAGAACACTTCCCACCCGGCCTTGACGGCGGTGCCGTCCTGGATGTGCAGCACGCTGTCGAAGAATTCCGCCCCCGCATGCGAACGCGGCGGTTCGCTCTCGTGCATCACGCTGATGACGGTCGCTTCCGCGCAATTTTCCTTGATCGCCTCGTGGAAGGCGATGCGGGCTTCAGGATCGAGCGCCCCGGTGGCCTCATCGAGGAAGAGCAGGCCCGGCTTGTGCAGCAATATCCGCGCCAGCATCAGCTTCTGCTTCTGGCCGCCGGAGAGCACCTGGTCCCACGGCTTGCCGGCGGCCAGATGGTCGCCCAGGAACTCGATGAATTCGCCGATCCCCGCCTTGTGGAGCGCCGCCGCGACGCGGGCATCGGAGAAAAGCTCGTCGTCGTCCGGCAGGCAGACCAGTTGCTTGAGCGATAGCGCCTGCAGCTTGATGTCCTGCGAGGCGTAGAAGGAATCGATCCCCTGCGGGTAGACGATGTCCCCTCGCCCATAGGCCCACAACCCGTTCAGCGCCTTCAGGAGGCTCGTCTTGCCGCAGCCTGAATCGCCTTTGATGAAGGTCCATTCCCCTGGCCTGAAGCGGAGGCCCGTCGCGGTGAGGAAGGGCGCGTCCTCGTCGCCCTTGTGCATGAGTTCCAGCTTGCGCACCGTGAGCCCGAAGCGCGCGTTCTGGCGAGCGTAGCGGAAATCCGAGAACCCGGTTGAACGGTAGAATTCAACGGGATGGCGAACCTTCTCGATCGCCTCGGCAAGGTCAGTCACGCGCTTGGAATTGGCGCGGAGCGTCGCGATCGCCGGCATGACGTGGATGAACCACGAGCACTGGCCGATCAGCGAGCTGACCAGCTCGGCGCCGGTGATGTAGGAGCGGAGGCTGATCTTCTCGTTGATATAGGGGATGAGCCCGGGCGCGTAAGCCACCATCCGCGCGGCGAAAAAGTCGTATATCTGCTGAAACGAGGTGTAGACCGCGCTCACCTTGTTGAGCGCCGCCCAGTTCTCGTCGATATCGACATAGAGCCGGTCGTGCATTGCCTTCTGCACCTTTTCGCCGCAGGAAGCGGCGACCTGGAAGCTGCGCCGGAAGAGCGTCGTCAACTCGCCACGATAGCTGCCTTCGGCCTGTTGCATGGCGATGTTGATGAATTCGAGGATGCGGCCGAGCTTGATGGCGACATAGGTGTTGAGCGGCACATAGACGGCGACCGCGCCGAAAGCGAGGACAGCGCTGCCATAGGTGCCGAGGAATTCCAGCCCGTTCACCGGCGCAGAGGTCTCCAGCAGCCGCTGGCCGACGAAGAACAGCGACATCAGCACGCTCATGACGCCCATGGCCAGCCCGATGGCGCCGCCGGTCATGCCCTTGATCGATTCCTGGACGCGCTGGTCGATGTTGTCCGGCGCGGCGTAACGGGAGTGGCCATGGCCCGTCCCGTGCTGGATGTGGAAATGAGTATGGCTGTCGTTCAGCAGCGCCTCGTTGAAGCGGCCGTCGAGCCAACCGCGCCAGCGCCGGTGCAGCGTCGAGGATACGTAGCCGCGGATACCGATGAAGCCGGCGTCCTTGATCACGACGATCAGCAGGAGCATGCCGCCGCTCGACAGGATCGAGGAGAGCGGCGCGCCGTTGTTCCTGTCGTGGTAGAATGCGATGGCGTTGACCAGATCGCCGGAGGATTCCGCCATCCACACGCTTGCCTTGCTGGCGAGCGCAGTCAGGACGGCGATGAAAAGGGTGAGAGCCCAGGCTTCCTTCCAGCGATCCGAGAGCCAGTAGGCCCGCATCAACCCCCAGAACGTCCGCATCGAGGATACGGGAGTGGCGTCGGTCTTCTCTTTGAAGCCAGCCAGCCAGCTACTTTTTATCCGCATTCGACGTAGACCCGCTCTGAGCGTCCGAATCACCACATTTCAGTCCCCCAAGCCCAAATGAACGCTAACATGAACTCAAATTACACGAATTAATTTTTGGTGAACCATAGACAAGTGGACGCTTGTTTCCTGCCGGTGTGACTTATCGGACGCAGTGCGAATGGCTTAACCGACCTGGCCTGTCGGCGTCCGGATAGTCCGTTCGCACTACACGAAGATGACAGCTCGTTCGTATGAAGAGCGGCTCTCAGCCCTGCGACTTTCCGAGCCTGAATGCGTCGAGGATTCCGCGCTCGGCGGCGATCTCCGAGAACAGGAAGTCGCGGAAGGCGCGGATCTTCGGCTCCTCCATCCGTTCCGGCAGGCAGCAGAAATAGAAGCCGGCCTGCGCCGGGGCCATGAGATCGAAAGGCGCCACGAGACGGCCGGCCGCGATGTCGCGCATCGACAGCGTTAACCGCCCGAGCACGATGCCCGCTCCGTCGAGGGCCGCTTCGAGCGCATGGTCGGCATGCGAGAAGCGCGGCCCGCGGGTGGAATCGACATTGGCGACGCGCGCCCGCCGCAGCCAGTCGGCCCAGGTGACCGCGTTGGTCATGAAGTTCGCCGAATCGTCGTGCAGCAGCGTGACGCGATTGAGGTCCTCCGGCTGCAGCCGGCCGCCCAGCCGCTCGAGAAGATGCGGACTGAGAAGAGGCAGGACATGTTCGTCGGCAAGCGTCTCCACATGCAGGCCCGGATAGTTTCCGCCGCCGAAGCGGATGGACAGATCGACCTCGTCGGAGCGGAAATCGGTCAGCTTCAGGTTGGCGGAGATACGGATGTCGATGTCGGGATAGCGCTCGAGGAACTTGTGCAGGCGCGGCGACAGCCATTTGGCCGCGAAAGCCGGCCCCGTCGATACGGTGAGCACATTGGCGGGCGTCGCCGCTTTCAGACGCGCCATGGCCTCGGCGAGGCGCTCGAACGCGTCGTGTATTCCGGGCGCAATGCGCTGCCCCGCCTCGGTGAGCCTGACCGCGCGGTTCAGGCGCAAGAAGAGCGGCACTTGCAGGAAATCCTCGAGCTGCCTGATCTGGTAGGAAAGCGCCGAAGGCGTAACGCTCAGCTCCTCGGCGGCTTTCTGGAAGCTCATGTGGCGCGCCGCCACCTCGAAGGCGCGGAGCGAGTTGAGCGGCGGCAGACGATA
>JBQCFA010000064.1:0-7205 GCA_051959695.1 Rhizobiaceae bacterium | reverse complement strand
CCGAAGGCTATCGCAAGGCGATCCGACTGATGGACCTGGCCGACCGCTTTGACCTGCCGGTGGTGACGCTGGTCGACACGGCCGGCGCCTATCCGGGCATCGATGCGGAGGAGCGCGGGCAGGCTGAAGCGATCGCCCGTTCGACGGAGAAATGCCTGTCCATCAAGGTGCCGATGGTATCCGTGGTGATCGGCGAGGGCGGCTCCGGCGGCGCGATCGCGTTGGCGACGGCAAACCGCGTCTACATGCTGGAGCATTCCATCTATTCGGTCATCTCGCCGGAAGGGGCCGCCTCGATTCTGTGGCGCGATTCAACCCGCGCCAAGGACGCGGCGACCAACATGAAGATCACGGCGCAGGACCTGCTCGACCTCAAGATCATCGACGGCATCATCGCGGAGCCCGTCGGCGGCGCGCATCGCGAGCCGCAGGCGGCGATTGAGGCGACGGGTAGCCAGATCGCAGCCGCGTTCGAGGACCTCAAGGCGGTGAACGAGGACTATCGCGAGCATCGCCGGGAGAAATATCTATCCATCGGTAGATAAGCGTCCGCGGTTGCCGTCGGGTGGATTCCAATTCCTTCCGAAGCGTCCTAACATGCGCCATGCCATAAAATCGCCGCGCCATTGCCTTCAATGAGCGGCGCTGGAGGGACGCAGATGGTAATGATTCCTCAAGGTTAACCGTCTTAGCTTTCGCCCACGGGGCCCAATATCGGCCGGCTGCGGTCCGGCTCTTTGCGAACGAGACTGTAGATCACGATGAGTTTCCGCATCAAAGGCGCAGGTTTCCTGGTCGCCGCCCTTTTTCTGGCAGGCTGCAACGGCTCGATCGACGATATCGCGCCGAAGGCAACCCAGCAGCTTCCGCAGAAGCTCCTCGATCTGATGAAGTCGAGGGGTATGTCGCCTTCCTCGCCGATCATGGTGCGCATCTTCAAGGAGGAGGGCCAGTTCGAGGTCTGGAAGCAGAAGGGCGAGGGCGGCTACGGCCTGATCGCGTCCTATCCGATCTGCAAATGGTCGGGCCAGCTTGGGCCGAAATTCACCGAGGGAGACAGGCAGGCGCCGGAGGGCTTCTACGACATCCATCCGAGCCAGATGAACCCGAAATCCAAATATTATCTCTCCTTCAATATCGGCTTCCCGAATGCCTACGACCGGGCGCATAACCGCACCGGGGCCAATCTGATGGTGCACGGCGCATGCTCCTCATCGGGCTGCTATTCGATGAACGACGCGCAGGTGGCGCAGATTTACGCCTTTGCACGCGACGCCTTCAGCGGCGGTCAGGAGGCATTCCAGATCGAGGCGTTTCCGTTCCGTATGACGGCGCAGAACATGGCGCGCTACCGCGACGACCCGAACTACGAATTCTGGAAGATGTTGAAGCAGGGCTACGACCAGTTCGAGGTGGCGCACCTGCCGCCGAAAGTCGACGTATGCGAAGGGCGTTATTTCTTTAACGAGATCGCCGCCGACGGGCACAGCTTCCCCACCTCGCCCAACGGCGCCTGCCCGCCGATGGCACGCTCTCCGGCCATGGCCGCGGCAACGGCGGCCTACGACAAGAAATACGACGACGCCTTCGCCGAAGCCGTGCGCAGCAAGGGCGCGCCGCCCAGCGCCACGATCGACGGGATAAGGGAAGCGAGCCTGGTGGCCGACTGGTCGCGGAAGCGCGGGCGGGGCGAGCGGGTGTCGATGCAGCCGCCGGCGCTCGTTGCGAGCGGGAAGGTCAGCGAGACGACCGAAATGGGCCGCATCGATTCGGACGTCGGCCGTAAGATGGCGGCGCTCGACGCCGAAAAGGCCGCCCGGGAGAAGGCCGCGCAGGAGAAAGCGGAGGCTGTCGCCGCCGCCAAGGCCGCCAAGGAAAAGCAGATCGCCGAAGCGAAAGCGGCCAAAGAGGCGCAGGTCGCGGAGGCGCAAGCCAAGAAGGAAGGCGCGAAGCAGGAGGCCGTCGCACAGGCATCCTCCAAGCCCCACGAGGACGCCGGCGACGCGCCTCAGGCGAACGCCCTTGCGGCCGATCCGCAGCGCCCGCGCATGCTGAAGCGAATCTGGACCAAGATGTTTGGCAGTTGAGCGCCGACCTCTACGATCTTCGCGGCCTTACCTGCCCGCTGCCTGTCCTGAGGACGCGCAAGCGCCTCTCGGAGATGGCGCCGGGTGCGCTCCTGTGGATCGAGACCAACGATCCGCTGGCCGTGATCGACATCCCGGCCTTCTGCAAGGACAGCGGGCATAATCTGCGCGAAAGCCATGGCGTCGAGAACGGCCATCGTTTCCTGATCGAGCGAGGGAACAATCGGCCGTAAGAGTTCGCGGGCCGTGGTTGCGTCAACGCCCTGCGCCCCTTCGGGCCACCTCCCTCTCCTGGGGGGCCGTCCGAAAGCCAGGGGCGAAGATCTCAGAGGTCAATGTCCTTCGGGGCAACCGGAAATTTGCCGCTAAAGTTTCACCCCCGCGATGGCGAGGGGATTGTCCTCCAGGGCGGTGCGGTCCGGGGTGTCGGGCGACGGCATGCCAGTCATCGCCGCAAAGAGCCGGTGCAAGTAATCGTCATCGAGGTCGATGGTGATGAGCACCAGCCGGGTGCCGCGCCTGCCGTCAGGCCAGGCGGGAAGCCTCGCCGGCGGATGGATGATCTTCTGTACGCCGTGCAGGACCAAAGGGCGCCCGGGATCCTCGGCAAGTTCCACGATGCCCTTCATCCGCAGCAGGCGTTCGCCATTCATCGAGCGCAAGAGATCCAGGAAGGCCTCGATCACGGCAAAGGGGATCGGCCCGTCGTGAACGAGGGACACGGTGCGGATGCGGCTGTCATGGCGATGGCTGTCATGGTGGTGATGATGGTGCCGAAGGCGGGCATGATCGTGCGCCGCCTCGGCATGCAGCCACGTTTCGACGTCGGGCAGCTTGCCCGATGGGGCGTAGAGACCGCAGTCGAGGAGTTCCGAGGCCGGCGGTCCATCGGAGCCGCTGACGAGAAGGGGCGCGCCGGGATTGAGGCGCCTCAACCGGTGCCGCAGCGCATCTGCCAGGTCCGTTGCCTCGGGCAGGTCGGATTTCGTCATAACGATGCGGTCGGCCATCGCTACCTGGCGCATCGCTTCCTCGTGGCGGTCGAGCGTCGCGGCGCCGTTGACCGCGTCTACCGTGGCGATGACGCCGTCGAGCCGGAAAAGGTCGAGCAGGCCGGGATGCGTCATCAGCGACTGCAGGATCGGTGCGGGATCGGCGAGCCCTGTCGTCTCGATAACGACGCGTTTCAGCGCCGGCCTGCGCTGGACGAGGTCGAGAAGCGTATCGACGAGTTCGCCGCGCACCGTGCAGCAGACACAGCCGTCGGAAAGCTCTATGACGCCGTCGCTTGCCCGCTCGACGAGCAAATGATCGATGGCGACTTCGCCGAACTCGTTGATGACGACCGCGGTGTCGGCCAGCGCCGGTTCCTTCAACAGCCGATTGAGCAGCGTCGTCTTGCCCGAACCGAGGAAGCCGGTCAGCAGGCTGACGGGAACGGGCAGGCCCGTCATCGCTAGCGGACGGTAGCCGATTGCGCCTTTGCCACGGGCTTGGCCGGCCTGGCGTGGGGCGTATAGTCGGGCCGGGGCGTCGGGATGGGCACGTCGGCATATTCCACCGGCGCCGGAAGGCCGCCGGGTCCCGTGGCGCCGCCAAGGCCAACCATGACGACGTTGCGCGGGCGATCCAGCTTGTGCAGGTAAGGCGAACCCATCACCAGCGGCGCCTGATCCTCGTCGTCCTCTCCTCCGGCGTCTGCTAGCTTCTGCTTCTTGCGCTTCCTCGCCTCCTTGGAGCATAGGGCCTGGCGCATGTTGGTGGCCTCGCCGACGCCATTGCCGTCGACAGGCATAGAGGCCAGCATCGGTGCGGTCCCCGGTTCGTCGGTGCCGAAGCCCTGGGCCAACAGCGCGGCGGTCTGGGCGGCGCGAGCAGTGACCGAGTCGGCGCCGAGCACTATGGCGGCGAGCGTGCGGCCCTGGCGGGTGGCGCTGCCGATGAAGTTGAAGCCGGATTCGCAGATGAAGCCCGTCTTCATTCCGTCGGCGCCGTCGAAACGGCCGATCAGGGCGTTGATGTTCGGGATCACCTTGTTGCCGATGCCGATCGCCTCGATATTGAAATAGTTGAGATACTGCGGATATTCCTTGCGGATCGCGGTGACCAGCACGGCCTGGTCGCGCGCCGTGGTGTAGTTATCCGGCGAGAAAAGGCCGTTCGGGTTGGCGTAGTGGGTCCCGCTCATGCCGAGGCGGCGCGCTTCGGCGTTCATGCGTTCGACAAATGCTTCCTGCGTTCCGCCGACATTCTCGCCCACCGCCATGGCGATGTCGTTGGCGGAGTGCGTGATCATCATCTTCAGCGCATTGTCGAGCGTCATGACGTCGCCGGGCTTGAAGCCCATCTTCGACGGCGGCTGCGAGGACGAATTCTTCGTCATCCTGACCGGCGAATCCAGCGACACTTCATGCGCGTCGAGCGCCTTGAAGGTGACATAGGCCGTCATCAGCTTGGTCAGCGAGGCCGGATACCAGCGAGCGAACGCATCCTGATGCTCCAGCACCTTGCCGTTCTCCACATCGAAAAGCAGCGAGGGGCCGGCGAGCGCGGGCGAAGATACCGGAACGGCGAGGGCGAGGAGCGCCCCGACAAGAAGCCCAGATAAGAGTCGCCGCATGATGAACTGGAACCCACCTTGTTGCCGTTCGTCGGGGAAGTAGCGCCGTGCATGTCGACCTCAAGCCGGCCGGCGCGCGCACCTGCTATCTAGCGCATGTGTCGTCAAAATGGCAAAGTCGCCGCGATTATGAACGTCAACCCGATAAGAAAGCCTTGCCGATGCCGATACTGAACCGTGCCGCCGAACTGCAGGAAGAAGTCGCCGGTTGGCGCCGTCATATCCACAGCGAACCGGAACTCGGCTACGACGTCGACAAGACGGCAGCCTTCGTCGCGGACAAGCTGAAGGAATTCGGCGTCGACGAGATCGCCACCGGCATCGGGCGCACCGGCGTTGTTGGCGTCATCAAGGGGCGGCTCGGTGCCGGAGACACGATCGGGCTGAGGGCGGACATGGACGCGCTGCCGATCCAGGAGATCACAGGCAAGCCGTATGCGTCCACCGTGCCGCACAAGATGCATGCCTGCGGGCATGACGGCCATACGGCAATGCTGCTGGGAGCGGCGAAATACCTCGCCGAAACGCGCAATTTCTCGGGCAATGTCGCCGTCATCTTCCAGCCGGCGGAGGAGGGCGGCGGCGGCGGCAACGCCATGGTCAAGGACGGCATGATGGAGCGCTTCGGCATCGGCCGTGTCTTCGGCATGCACAACATGCCGGGCATTCCGATAGGCGAGTTCGCCATCCGTCCCGGTCCGATCATGGCGGCGACGGCCGAGTTTACCATAAAGATCACCGGCAAGGGCGGCCACGCGGCGATGCCGCATACGACCATCGACCCTATCGTGCTCGGCAGCCAGCTCGTCAGCGCCGTCCAGAGCATCGCCTCACGAACCACCGACCCGGTGAAGTCGGTCGTGGTGTCGATCACCAAGTTCCATGCCGGCGACGCCTACAACATCATCCCGGAGACGGCGGAACTCGCCGGTACGATCCGTACGCTGGACAAGGGGGTGGCGGCTAAGGCGGAGGAACGCATGCGTGCCATCTGCGAGGGCATGGCGACGACCTTCGGTGCGAAAGTCGAGCTCGACTACGATCCGAATTATCCGGTCACCGTGAACAACCCGGAAGAAACCGCCTTCGCCGTCGATGTGGCGCGCGACGTCGCAGGTGCGCAGAAAGTCGAAGAGGAGATCGCGCCGCTGATGGGCGGGGAGGACTTTTCCTACATGCTGGAGGCTCGACCCGGCGCCTTCATTTTCCTCGGCAACGGCGATTCGGCGAACCTTCATCATCCGGCCTACGACTTCAACGACGAGGCCATTCCACACGGCGTCAGCTATTGGATCAAACTGGCGGAAAACGCCCTGGCGGCGCGTTAATTGCGGCCGGCACCGGAGCCGGGCGCCTGCCAGCCGCCGTCGCTTGTCGGACGCGGCGGAGATCGCGCGCGCCCGACGGCTATCCGGGTTGGCGAAGGCGCGCGAAGCGGCTATGTAAGGCGCCGTGGTCCCGTAGCTCAGCAGGATAGAGCATCAGATTCCTAATCTGAGGGTCGCGCGTTCGAATCGCGCCGGGATCACCATGAAGATCAAACCCTCGGCTTAACTCCGCGGGCCTGAATCCTCTCTTCCTCGATTTCGCGCTGGATCCGCAGACGGGTCTCCGGATTGTCGGCACCGGGATCGGTTTTTTTGAGCCACTCAATCTCGCGCTCCACTGCCTGGGCTATCGTGTCAGTCGGGACGCGTTCGAATCGGTCGGACATGGCAGCACCTCCGGTCGACCAAACGACAGCATGAGGCCGAAGGTTCCGGGACAGGTGGAACTCGGCGGGAGACGTCGTGCGGACCGGCGAGGATTCGCGCGGTCTGACGCCGCCTCGATACAGTGCTGAAACGACAAAGCCCGCCGGGGAGGATCGGCGGGCTTTGCTTTGGGTGACCGGCGCGAGGGAGGGAGGCGCCGGTCTGTTCGGGCGAGGAGGGAGGAGAACCCCGCCCTGCCTCGTTAGATGGCCGACTTGGCCACCGAGTAGATGTCGCCGCGGCGCAGACCCATATCGTCCAGCTCGCGATCGGTCAGACGGCTGAGCTCGTTGACGGTCTTACGGAAGCGGCGCCAGTTGCGGTAGTTGCGGATCATGCTCATTTTCGTGCCCTCGCTTGGTGCGGTGTTGTTCGATGGCGCTCAAATAAGGGGCAGGGTGCTCAAATGGAATGCACGTGCGTGCATGGCTGGGCTGCATTTTGTGCATTGCAGCATAGTGTCGCATAACCCGCATGAATGCGCGGGTTCTGGCGTCTCCGACTGGCGCCTACCAGCGGGTCTTCTCGCCCGGCGCGGCGGGCTCTATGGCAAGCGCGTGGACGCCCGCCTTCAACTCATCCGCCAGCAGGTTGTTGACCGTCCGATGGCGTTCGACGCGGCTCATCCCGGCGAAAGAAGGCGCGACGATGCGGATGCGGAAATGCGTCTCGCCGGCGCCATCGAAGGTCGAATGATGGCCGGACTCGGCATGATGATGCCCGGCGTGGAGATGGCTCTCGTTG
>JBQCFA010000063.1:0-4394 GCA_051959695.1 Rhizobiaceae bacterium | reverse complement strand
GCCGACACCTTGTCCTGCGCCTTGGCTTCCGGCTTACTCTCGACCTTCTTCCCTTCGCCGGCGTCGTTCGGCGCAGGCTCCTTGTCCTTCGACTTGCCGATATCGCCTGCGCTCTCGCCTTCCTGAAGCAGCACGGCGATCGGCGCGTTGACCTTCACGCCTTCCGTGCCCTCGGGAACAAGGATCTTGCCGAGCGTCCCCTCGTCGACGGCCTCGACTTCCATCGTCGCCTTGTCGGTCTCGATCTCGGCGATCACATCGCCGGCGGAGACCTTGTCACCTTCCTTCTTCACCCATTTGGAGAGATTTCCCTCCTCCATGGTCGGCGAGAGGGCGGGCATCAGGATATCGATCGGCATGTTCTTCCCTCTCCCGGATCAGTGTACGATGTCGGTCCAGAGCTCGGAAGCGTCCGGCTCGGCGTCGCTCTGGGCGAAATCAGCGGCGTCGGCGACGATGTCGCGCACCTTCTTGTCCGCCGCCTTCAGGTCGTCCTCGCTCGCCCATTTCTTGCCGATGAGCCGTGCCTTCACCTGCTCGATCGGATCGTGCTCTGAGCGCATCTTCTGAACTTCGTCCTTCGAGCGATACTTGGCCGGGTCGGACATGGAATGGCCGCGGTAGCGGTAGGTCTGCATCTCGAGAATGATCGGCCCCTCGCCCGACCGGCACCATTCGGTCGCCATGTCGGCCGCGGCCTTCACCGCGCGGACATCCATGCCGTCGACCTGGATGCCGGGGATCCGGAAGGAAAGGCCGCGATGCGAGAAATCCGTCTCTGCGGAAGAGCGCGACACGGCCGTGCCCATGGCGTAGCGGTTGTTCTCGATCACGTAGATGACCGGAAGCTTCCACAGCGAGGCCATGTTGAAGCTCTCGTAGACCTGTCCCTGGTTGGCCGCGCCGTCCCCGAAATAGACGGTGGAGACATTGTCGTTCTCGCGGTAGCGGTTGGCGAAGGCAAGCCCGGTTCCGAGCGGCACCTGGGCGCCAACGATGCCGTGGCCGCCATAGAAGTTCTTCTCCTTGGAGAACATGTGCATGGAGCCGCCCTTGCCGTGCGAATAGCCGCCACGGCGTCCGGTAAGCTCCGCCATGACGCCTCGCGCCGACATGCCGGTAGCGAGCATATGGCCGTGGTCACGATAGCCGGTGATGATCTGGTCGCCTTCCTTCAGCGCCATCTGCATACCGGTGACCACCGCTTCCTGCCCGATATAGAGATGGCAGAAGCCGCCGATGAAACCCATACCGTAGAGCTGACCGGCCTTCTCCTCGAAGCGCCGTATGAGCAGCATGGCGTTGTAAGCCGCCAATTCCTGCTCCTTGGAGAAGTCTTCCGGCGCCGGCGTCCTGGGTGGCGATTTGGGTTTGCTGTCGGATCTAGCGCGCTGCGGCGCCTTCTTGGCGGCGGTAGCCATGCATCACTCCCCGTAAGAATTTTCTAGAGAACCGGAGGTCTCTTGTTGTCGGGAAAGCTAGCATGTGGGCCTCTGTTCCGCCACGCCCAAACGTGCATGGCAGTCATGCGGCTAAGCTTCTAAAAACGTTTGAAATATCAGCGTTTAACTGAATTTCGGTTAATCGTTATTGGACGGGCCGATAGATGGTAACCTCGTCCGCGCGGGAAAGGTTCAGCGCGCGCCTGGCCTGCTCGTCGAGCATGTCTTTCTCTATGGTTCCATCGTGGAGAAGCTGAACACGCTGCTCCAGTTCCTCGCGCTCCGCCTTGATTTGAGCGAGCTGCTGCTCAAGCGCCGCCGCTTGGGCGTCGAGCTTGTGCTTGTTGTAGATGCCGAACTCGCCGTGGAAAGCATGGAAGCCGAAATAAGCGAGGAAGGCCGCCGATATGGCGGGAACGATCAGCGCGCCGGTACGCCGCTTGCGGTGCTGGCGTGTCCACGGATTACGTCGGCGAAGCCACATATCGGGAAGAATCCTGTTCGTTCCCGACTATGGCGCCGTCATACTTAATGGCCGGTTACGGACGGCCCTGCCGGCGGTTGCTACCCGCGTGTTTGGAACGCGCTTTGCCCGGCATAGCGCGCCTGCTTTCCGAGCTCCTCCTCGATGCGAATGAGCTGGTTGTACTTCGCGGTCCTGTCGGAGCGCGACAGGGAGCCCGTCTTGATCTGTCCGCAATTGGTGGCGACGGCGAGATCGGCGATCGTGGAATCCTCCGTTTCGCCGGACCGGTGCGACATCACGCAGGTATAGGCCGAGCGTTGGGCGAGCGACACCGCCTCCATGGTTTCCGTTAGCGAGCCGATCTGGTTGACTTTGACGAGGATCGAATTGCAGACCCCCATGCGGATACCGTCGCGCAGTCGCTCGGTGTTGGTGACGAATAGATCGTCGCCGACGAGTTGCACCTTCTTGCCGAGTGCATCCGTCAGAATCTTCCAGCCTTCCCAATCGTCCTCGGCCATGCCGTCCTCGATGGTGACGATCGGATAGTCGGCAACAAGCTTGGCGAGGTATTTCACCTGTGCCTTGGCGTCGCGCGTCTTCCTCTCGCCGGCGTAGACATAGCTGCCGTCCTTGTAGAATTCGCTTGCCGCGCAATCGAGCCCGATCGCCACGTCGTCGCCGGCGCGGTACCCGGCCTTCTCGATCGAAGCCATGATGAAGTCGAGCGCCGACTGCGCATTCTTCAGATTGGGCGCGAAACCACCCTCATCGCCGACATTGGTGTTGTGGCCGGCTTCCTTCAGGCCCTTGCGCAGCGTGTGGAACACTTCAGCGCCGATGCGCACGGCGTCGCGCAAACTTGGCGCGCCGACCGGCAGGATCATGAATTCCTGGAAATCGATGGGATTGTCGGCATGCGCTCCGCCATTGACGATGTTCATCATCGGAACCGGCAGGACGTGCGCGGAGGTGCCGCCGACATAGCGGTAGAGAGGCAGTGCCGCGGCCTCGGCGGCGGCCTTCGCCACGGCGAGCGAAACGCCGAGGATGGCGTTGGCGCCGAGCCGGCTTTTGTTCGGGGTGCCGTCGAGCTCGATCATGGTGCGATCGATGTGGATCTGTTCCTCCGCCTCCATGCCGCCGATCGCCTCGAAGAGTTCGCCGTTGACGGCCTCGACGGCGCGCAGCACGCCCTTACCGAGATAGCGCTCGCCGCCGTCGCGCAGTTCCACCGCCTCGTGCGCCCCCGTAGAAGCGCCCGACGGCACCGCCGCCCGCCCCATGGATCCGTCTTCGAGCACGACATCCACCTCGACTGTCGGATTGCCACGGCTGTCGAGGATTTCACGGCCCACGATGTCGACGATGGCGGTCATGGCTGGTCCCTGCTTTCGTTGGTTTGCTTCGCGCACGTCTTATCCGAAGCACAGTGAAAGGCAATTGGCGTCGACAAGCCTCGCAAGCCGGAGGCGCTATCCCCCCTTCGCTACCCTATCGAGCGTCCTCAGCTTCTCCAGTAGAGCCGGCATGTCCTTCAACTGCACCATGTTGGGACCGTCGGACGGCGCATTATCGGGATCTTGATGCGTCTCTATGAAGACGCCGGCGACGCCGACGGCGACGGCCGCGCGCGCCAATGTCGCCACGAAGCGGCGCTCGCCGCCGGTTGAGCCACCCTGCCCGCCCGGTTGCTGGACGGAGTGGGTGGCATCGAAGATGACCGGCGCGCCCATCTCGGCCATGATCGGCAGCGAACGCATGTCCGACACCAAAGTATTGTAACCGAAGGAAGCCCCGCGTTCCGTCACCAGCACGTTTGGGTTGCCGGATGCCGTGATCTTGGAGACCACGTTCTTCATGTCCCATGGGGCAAGGAACTGGCCCTTCTTCACATTGACGATCTTCCCCGTCTTCGCGGCGGCAATCAGAAGGTCGGTCTGCCGCGAAAGGAAGGCCGGAATCTGCAAAATATCGACATGCGGCGCGACGAGCCCGCACTGTTCCTCGGTATGCACGTCGGTCAGGATCGGCAGCCCGAACTCGCTGCGTAGATCGTCGAAGACCGGCATCGCCGCATCGAGGCCCGCGCCTCGCATCCCCGAAAGCGAGGTGCGGTTCGCCTTGTCGTAGCTCGTCTTGTAGACGAGGCCGATGCCGAGCTTACCGGCGATTTCTTTCAGCGCCCCCGCCATGTCGAAGGCGTGCTGGCGGGATTCGAGCTGGCAGGGTCCGGCGATCAGCGAAAGCGGTCTGTCATTGGAGAAGGCGACGGAGCCCGCCGTCACGATTCGGTTGGGAGTAATGGTCATACTGCCTCGAACGTAAGGATGGCGCCTTGCCCAGGCGCGGGATGGACAATGAGCGCGCCGCCACGCTTTTCGTAGGCGACCGCTTCCTCGCGCAACAGGCTTTCCGTTTCGTCGGGATTTCTCACGCCGAATCGTATGACGCGAAGCCTAAGCCCCGCGTCCTTCGGAGAGGAG
>JBQCFA010000062.1:0-5890 GCA_051959695.1 Rhizobiaceae bacterium | reverse complement strand
TTCCTGCTTTCGGTGCAGGAACTCCTGGTACGCATCACCGACAGGCTCGATGAGGGCGGGCGGCCCTTTGTCATCCTCCTGACCGCGATCCATGACGGCTTCGAGAGCATCGCGGCTGCAACCCTGATCGGCATAGGCCTTCAGCACGTCAGGCAGAAGGTGCTCGTCGTCGAGATCGCCGATCGGCCGGCTGAGACCAAACGAAGCGCCGGCCAGACGAAACGGCGCGCGACCGGGCCGTTCACCGACCCTGCGAGCGGGTTGCAGACGATGGTCCTGAGCGTCGATCCGGCGGAAACGGGCGGCGAGGCCGGCGCGCTGGAGCCGATCCTCGCGGGGCCTGCGCAGGACTTCGATTTCGTGCTTGTCATCGGCCATCCGCTCAGCCATCCGAGCTTCAGTCCGGAGCCTATCGACGGCAGCGACCTGGTCATCTTCGCTTTGGATTCGGCCGACTGGATTTCGGGAGCCGGTTCCTGGCTGCACGGCAAGCTGTCGCCGGCCGTGCTGGGCCGCAGCGCCACGGTCGTCATCGATCGCGATCCCGACGGTGGCGAGCAGTTTCCCGAGGGACCGGCTGTAGCCGCCCGGAAGAGCCGGCGCGATCCGGCTCCCGCCCACGGATAGCATGTCCGTCCTATCGCAGGCCGGCGGCGCCCCTCGCTGCACGCGACGCGATGCGACGACGTTGATCGCGGCTGCGGCATTGCTATTCGGTGCGCGGCAGTTTCCCGCAATGGCGGCCACGCCGGTGGCCGGCAAGCCGAAAGTGCCCTCGCGCGGCTTCAACCTGCCCGGCTGGGTCGACCGCGATCCCGGCTCGCGGCCGGCGCGCCCCGTCCTCGAAAAGCTGCACGACCTTGGCTTCCGCTCGGTCCGGCTCCCCGTGTCGGCGGATACGATCCTCGCTGCGGACGAAGATGGCCGCGCGGCGCCGCTCGGCCGCATACGCTCGGCCGCCGATGAGCTTGTCGCCATCGGTTTTTCGGTCATCTTCGATCTTCATCCCGACGGCGCGTTCGCAAGGCAGCTGCACCAGGACCCGTCCGCAGCCGGGGACCGTGCCGCCGAGGCGTGGAAGCATCTTGTCGAGGCGATCGCCGGCCTTCCCGCCGGCTCCGCCTATGCCGAGCTCTTGAATGAGCCGCCGCTCGAACAGGCGACATGGCTCGATCTGCGCGGCCGGCTGGCGGAAATCGTACGGTCGAGATGCGGCCACACCATAGTCTGGGGCCCGGCGCGCTACCAGGGGATATGGGAGCTGGCTGCAACGCCGCCCCTCGCCGACAAGAACTCCATCGCGGCGGTCCACTACTACGCGCCGATGGCCTTCACCCATCAATGCGAGAACTGGGATCATTCTCCCGTAGGACGGTTGAAGAACCTGCCCTTCCCCGCAACCAACGACGCTCCCGCCGTGGCGAGGCTCGCGGCGGCGCTGAAGGACGCCGGCGACGAACCCGCCCTCGCCGCTCTCCGGGAAGCCTTCGAACATCCCTGGTCGGCAGCTCAAATCGCCTCCGATTTCGCTGACGTCGCCGAGTGGTCCCGCAGGAACGATTGCCCTGTGATCCTCGACGAGTTCGGCGCGCTCGGCTTTTGCTCGGACGCGGCGAGCCGGGCTAACTGGACCCGCGCCGTGCGGCATGCGGCCGAGGCGAACGGCATCGGCTGGGTCTATTGGGAACTCGACTACGGCTTTGGCTTCATCCGCGACCGGCAGAGCACGCAAGGCTTCGACCCCTCGATGGTCGAGGCGCTTCTCGGCTGAGGACGACAGGGATGGCGCTCACCTATTCCCCACGCACCGAGGCAGGCACCAACGCCGCCGGATTTCCGCAGTCAGGTGCTGAAGCGGCACTGCACGTGTTCGTCGGCTTCCTTCTCGTCGTGCTCTCGGTCTCGAGCTTCGCCGTCGGCACGGCCTTCGGCGTCGCCGCTACCTTCCTGTTGACGCTCGCGGTCGCCATCGTGCTGCCTTCCAGCGTTCCGGTCGTGATCCTTTCCTCCTTCCTCTACCAGAACATGGTGGTTGCCTGGTTCACGCCCTACGTGCCCGACAACAACACGTTCGATGCGCTGCGCGGCGCCAATTTCGTCGTCCTCATGACGGCCTATGGCGCCTTCCTTGCGGCCTCGCTGCAGATCAGGCTGCGCGCGGTGCCGCGCCTCAGGCCCTGGCTGCTGATGGGCTTCGGTCTGGCGGCGATCATCGGCTTCTACCTCCTCCTTGGCGCCGCGCGCGGCAACGTGAAGGACGCGATCGTCTATTTCCGTAACACGATCTCGCCGCTTGCCTGCTTCCATGTCGCGCTGGTGGCGGCGAGCCTCTACCGCATTGATCTCCGGAAGAGCCTGCTCTGGCTTGGCGCGGCGATCGTGGTCTACGGCTATTGCGAGCTCTTCTTCACGCTCGACTTCCTCGGCCTCTTCAACGGCGACCTCTACATCGAGCGCGACATCCATCGCCAGATCGAGACCGGCGTCTGGGAGCAGGCGCTACGCGAGACCGGATTTGTCCTGCGCGGACTGCAGGACATCATGACGACGACCTTCTTCAACACCCCGCTGACGGCCGACCTCTTTCCCACCGTATTCCGTATCGGCGGGCCCAATTTCCACCCGATCAGCTATGCCTACGCGCTCAGCATCATCTTCGTTTGGCTGCTCTTCCGCGGTCGCTGGCTGCTGCCGCTGGCCGTCCTTCCCCTGCTCCTCGTCATCGGCTCCAAGGGCGCGATGTTCATGGTGGTCGTCGCCCTCTGGGCGCGCCTCATGCAGGGCGTGCTCGGGACGCGCCTGACCTTGCTCAGCATTCCGGCGGCGGCGATCCTATGGGTCGGGGCGGCGATCGCCTACGGCGCCACCCATGGCGACTACCACGTGCTCGGCTTCCTCGCCGGGCTGCACGAATTCCTGCGCGACCCGCTCGGGCAAGGCCTCGGCATCGGCGGCAATCTTTCCAGCACCAGCCTGCACGTCAATTGGGAGCATGCCCAAGCGACCGGCCAGACCTCCGTTCCCGTGGAAAGCGCCGTCGGCGTCATGCTTTACCAGATGGGCGTCGGCAGCTTCGCCTTCTTCGGTTTCCTCGCCGCCCTCGTCCTCCGCGCTCGGCGCCTGATCCTCGCCACCGGCCGCTCCGATTTCTGGTTCGCCTATATTGCCGTCACGACCGTCTTCGCCAACGCGGTGTTGCAGGAAGAAGCCTTCTATTCGCCGCTGTCGCTTGGCTTCTGCCTGCTGTTGACCGGCATCGCGCTCGGCACATTCCTGCGTGAGACGAGCAGCCGGCCGCGCGGACTTACAGGCACCGACGATCATACGATGGCGATGTCGCCCGCCGCCCGGATGTCGACCTCGCGCGGATGACGCGCCGCGAGCGCGTCGGCGTGATCGCCGCGTCCCGTCGCACGCAGCCGTTCGAGGTAACCTTTGAGTTCGCCGCGGCAGTGGAACGGACCGCCCTCGGCGATGACCGTCATCAGCGGATCGACGGTCTGGCCGTTCTCGGCCATCGTCGCGCCGCGC
The DNA here is from genome assembly GCA_051959695.1 of Rhizobiaceae bacterium. Taxonomy (GTDB): domain Bacteria; phylum Pseudomonadota; class Alphaproteobacteria; order Rhizobiales; family Rhizobiaceae; genus Mesorhizobium_L. The sequence goes on along the minus strand of JBQCFA010000062.1, from coordinate 2,359 downwards.
CACTCGTCTAGCAGCCGCACGGCGTGGCCGACGATCGCGGGTTCGTCAGCGGCGACGTCCCTCTCCTCGTGCGGATCGGAAGTCAGGTCGAACAGGCTGAACGCTCGGATGTCCTTGTAGCCGTCATGGTAGGTGCGCATCATCAACCAGTCCCTGCCAGCCTGGCAGAAGCGAACGCCCCGCTGTGCCGCCCATGCCCCCTGGCTGGTGACGAGGAAATCGCGCCCGCCCTCCTCGCCGGCCGCGAGCGACGGCGCGAAGGAGCGGGCATTCCACTTCGCCGGCACCTTGCCGCCGAGCCGGTCGACCAGTGTCGCCGCCCAGTCGAAATGATAGTGCAGCCCGCGATTGACCGCCCCGGCCTGGAACGCACCCGGCCAGCGCACGATAAGCGGAATGTTGCAGGTGCACTGGTCGGCCGTCTGGTGGTCGGCCCAGATGTTGAGCTCGCCGAGATTCTCGCCATGGTCGGCGGAGATCACGACGACGGTCTCTTCCGTCAGTCCGAGCGCATCCAGCTTTTGGAGAAGGCCGGCAATATGGTCGTCCGCGTAGCGAATGCCGGCATCGTAGGCGTTGATCCAGGCCGCGGCCTTTTCGAGGCTATCGATGGGATCCGGCGCGCGCCACCAATGCTGCATGCTCTCACGACCATAGCCGTTCGGCTCCAGTGCGCTGTGCGGGCCATAGCCACGCTTGGCCCGCTCGATCATGTCGGCGGTCATCCAGGCCGGCAGCGGCTCCTTTGCGAACGGATCGCCGTAGGAGCGCGGCGTGCGGTAGGGCGTGTGCGGATCCCACAAATTCACGTGCAGGAACCATTTGCCTTCCCTGCCGCGTCGCTCGATCCAGTCGGTCGCCTGCGGCACGACTTCGTCGGCGGTCTCCATGCCGCGCTTGCCGCAATTGAACACCTCGTTGAAGCCGGCGTACCAGTGCCAGCACCCGTGCCGTTCGCCGAAGCTGCTGATCGTGGCTGTATGGTAGCCGAGGTCGCGCAGGCATTTCATCCAGCCGTCCTCGTAGAAGGTGCCGGCCCAGGCGCGCTCGGCGCCCTCGCGGAACGGTTCGCAGGCGGTGCCGCCATGGCCGACGACGCCGGTGACCAGCCCGTGGCGCCCGCTCCACAGCGCGGTGCGCGATGGGTGGCAGGGCACGTCGGAAACGTAGACGTTCTCGAAGCGCATGCCTTCCGACGCGATGCGATCAATCGTCGGAGACGTATTGCGGCGATAGCCGTAACAGCCGAGATGGTCGCGGCGCAGGCTGTCTATGTCGATATAGAGGATGTTCATCGTTTTCCGTTCAGGCGAGGTTGAGCGTGTGGCGTGCGATCATAAGCTCTTCATCGGTGGGGACGACGCGGATCTCGATCCTGCTTTGCGGCGCGCTGATCACCGGCGCATGCGTTTCGTTGGCCGCCGCGTCGATCTCCGCGCCGAGCCAGCCTAGCCTGGCGCACACCATCTCGCGGATGGCAGCGGAGCGTTCGCCTATCCCGGCCGTGAAGACCAGGCCGTCCACGCCGCCGGCCGAAGCCGCCATCTCGCCGATCTTGCACGCGATCCGGTGGACGAACAATTCGACCGCCTCCCGCGCGCGCCGTCCCTCGCTCGCCAGCAGGGCGCGCATGTCGCTTCCGATGCCCGACATACCAAGCAGGCCGGAACGGCGGTAGAGCAGATCGTATACTTCCTCGGCCGACATTCCGCGCTGCTGCTCGAGATAGAGCAGGACGCCTGGATCGATCGAGCCGCAGCGGGTTCCCATGACGAGGCCGTCGAGCGCGGTGAACCCCATCGTCGTGTCGACGCCGCGGCAATCGTTCATCGCGCAAAGGCTGGCGCCGTTCCCGAGATGCGCGACGATCACCCTTTCCTTGGCGAGCGAAGGCGCGACCTCCCGCAGGCGCCCGGAGACATATTCATAGGAAAGGCCGTGGAAGCCGTATTTGCGTATACCTTTCGCCTCGTATTCCGGTGGCAACGCATAGCGGTATGCGACCGGCGCCATGGATGAATGGAAGGCGGTGTCGAAGCAGGCGACTTGCGGCAGTCCCGGCCTGAGCGACATCAATGCGCGGATCGGGTCCAGATTGTGTTTCTGGTGCAGCGGCGCCAGCGGGACCAGGCCCTCGAGGTCGGCAAGGAGATCGGGCGTGATGCGCTCTGGCTGCACATGGGTCGAGCCGCCATGAACGACGCGATGGCCGACCGCGACAAACGGCCCGTGGCCCTGATGCGACTCGATCCTATCGATCACCGTCCGGACGACCGTCTCGAAGCCAGGCGTCTCCTTGCCCCAATCCTTCTTCTCCAGCACCGCCCCATCGCGTCCGATGATCACCAGCGACGGCTCG
>JBQCFA010000061.1:0-4192 GCA_051959695.1 Rhizobiaceae bacterium | reverse complement strand
GCCACGGCATGACCGGCTGGCGCATCGGCTGGCTCACCGGGCCGCCCGACCTGATCCGTCTGGCCGTCAACCTCAACCTCGTCTCCACCTACGGGCTCAACGACTTCGTCAGCCGCGCCGCGATCGAGGCGCTGGAGAACGGCTACGGCGTCGACGAGATCGCCGCCCGCTACGCCGCCCGCCGCGGTATCTTCCTGGCCGAGATGCAGGGTTTCAATGCCGTCACCGTGCGTGGCTCGGAAGGCGGCATGTACGCCATGCTCGATATCCGCGCCGTCGAGCCGGATTGCGAGCGCTTCGCCTGGGGCCTGCTGGAAGCGGAGAAGGTGGCGGTCATGCCCGGTTCCAGCTTCGGCGAGGCGGCGGCCGGCCATGTCCGCATCAGCCTGTGCCAGCCCGATGAACTGCTCAAGGAGGCAGCGAAGCGTCTCAAGCGCTTCATTTCCGCCTACCCACAGCACGATAAAGCGAGGGCCGCTTCATGAGCGACCTTCCGGCACACGCCCGCGCGGTCATCATCGGCGGCGGGGTGTCGGGCTGTTCGGTCGCCTACCACTTGGCGAAGCTCGGCTGGACCGAAATCATCCTGCTCGAACGCAAGCAGCTCACCTGCGGAACGACATGGCATGCGGCGGGGCTCGTCGGCCAGTTGCGCGGGTCGAAGAACATGACGCGGCTCGCCAAATATTCCGCCGACCTCTACGTCAAGCTGGAAGCGGAGACCGGCATCGCCACCGGCATGCGCCAAGTCGGCTCGATCAGCGTGGCGCTGACCGAGGAGCGTAGGCACGAGCTTTACCGGCAGGCAACCGTCGCCCGCGCCTTTGATATCGACGTGCGCGAGATTTCGCCGGCCGAAGTGAAGGAGATGTACCCGCATTTAAACATCGACGGAGTCGTCGGCGCAGTGCACCTGCCGCTCGACGGGCAGTGTGACCCCGCGAATATCGCCATGGCGCTCGCCAAGGGTGCGCGGCAGCGAGGCGCAAGGATCGTCGAGGGTGTCAGGGTTTCGGACGTCCTGGTGAAGGACGGCCGGGTAGCCGGCGTCTCATGGGAAAAGGACGGCGAGCGCGGTGAAATTGCCACCGACATCGTCGTCAACTGCGCCGGTATGTGGGCGCGCGAGTTCGCTGCGAAATCAGGCGTGTCGATCCCGCTCCACGCCTGCGAGCATTTCTATCTTGTCACCGAGCCCATCGAAGGGCTCGGCCGCCTGCCGGTGCTGCGCGTGCCGGACGAATGCGCCTACTACAAGGAGGACGCCGGCAAGATGATGCTGGGTGCCTTCGAGCCGGTAGCGAAGCCATGGGGAATGGACGGTATCCCGGAAAGCTTCTGCTTCGACCAGTTACCGGCAGATTTCGCCCATTTCGAGCCCATCCTCGAGATGGGCGTCAACCGGATGCCGATGCTCGGCACCGCCGGCATCCATACCTTCTTCTGCGGACCCGAAAGCTTCACGCCCGACGACCGCTACTATCTCGGCGAGGCGCCGGAGCTCAGCGGATATTGGGTGGCCGCGGGCTACAATTCTATCGGCATCGTTTCCTCCGGCGGCGCCGGCATGGCGCTGGCCAGCTGGATCGATGATGGCGAGCCGCCTTTTGACCTGTGGGAAGTCGATATCCGCCGGGCCGAACCCTTCCAGAGGAACCGCCGCTATCTCAAAGAACGCGTCACCGAGACGCTAGGCCTGCTCTACGCCGACCATTTTCCTTATCGGCAGATGGCATCCGCGCGGAACATCCGGCGCTCCCCTCTCCACGAGCATCTGAAGGCGCGGGGCGCCGTTTTCGGCGAAGTCGCCGGCTGGGAACGCGCCAACTGGTTCGCGCGCGAAGGACAGGAACGCGAGTACCGTTATTCTTGGAAAAGGCAGAACTGGTTCGACAACAGCCGCGAGGAGCATCTGGCGGTTCGAAACGGCGTCGCCCTGTTCGACATGACCTCTTTCGGCAAGATCCGCGTCGACGGACGCGACGCGCTCGCTTTCCTGCAGCGGCTCTGCGGCAACGACCTCGACGTGCCCGCCGGCCGCATCGTCTATACGCAGATGCTGAACGAGCGCGGCGGCGTCGAAAGCGACCTGACGGTGACGCGCCTGTCGGAGGCCTCCTTTCTGCTGATCGTGCCTGGCGCGACGCTGCAGCGCGACCTCGCATGGCTGCGGAAGCACCTGCGCGAGGAATTCGCCGTCATCACTGATGTCAGTGCTTCGGAGGCGGTGCTTTGCGCCATGGGGCCGGACGCGCGGAAGCTGATGCGGAAGATTTCGCCCAACGATTTTTCCAACGAGGCCCACCCTTTCGGCACGGCCAGGGCGATCGAGATCGGCATGGGGCTCGCCCGGGCCCATCGCGTCACCTATGTCGGCGAGCTTGGCTGGGAGCTCTACGTGTCGGCCGATCAGGCCGCGCATGTCTTCGAGACGATCGTCGAGGCGGGCGACGCGATGGGGCTGAAGCTCGCGGGGCTGCACGCGCTCGATTCCTGCCGCATCGAGAAGGCGTTCCGCCATTTCGGCCACGACATCACGGACGAAGACCACGTGCTCGAAGCGGGGCTCGGCTTCGCGGTGAAGCCGGCCAAGGGCGATTTCATCGGCCGCGACGCCGTGCTGCGCAAGCGGGATGCCGGCCTGTCACGGCGGCTCGTGCAGTTTCGGCTGACCGATCCGCAACCGCTGCTCCTGCACAATGAGGCGATCCTGCGTGAAGGCAAGATCGTGGGGACGGTCACGTCGGGCAATTACGGCCATCATCTCGGCAGCGCGATCGGCCTTGGCTACGTGCCGTGCCAGGGAGAAAGCACGGAGGATGTCCTCGGCTCGCACTACGAGATCGAAATCGCCGGCGAACGGTTCGAGGCGGAAGCATCGCTCGAGCCGGTGTACGATCCGAAGGCGGAGCGGGTCAGGGCTTGATATCAAGGCACCAGCCGTTGTCGTAGTGCGTCATTCGAGGACGGCAAGACTACGAAGCCGCCCCGCAAACCTCCGCCAGCACCTCCGGCAGCAGCCCAGGCAGATCCTCCGCGATCAGCCCTGCCCCGAAACGGCTTCCGGCCTCTGCATGCATCCATACTGCCGCGCAGGCCGCTTCGAAAGCCGGCATGCCCTGCGCCAGGAGGCCGGCGATCACTCCGGCCAGCACGTCGCCAGATCCCGCCGTGGCGAGGTACGGTGAGCCGTTGGCGTTGATCGCAGCGTACCCATCCGGCGCGGCGATGACCGTATCCGGGCCCTTGTAGACGACCACGGCGTGCGCCCGCTCCGCCGCCCGCCGTGCCCTGTCCAGCTTGGACAAGGTCGAGTCGGCGGCAAGTCCCGGGAAAAGCCGGGCGAACTCGCCCTCGTGCGGCGTCAGCACGAGCGGGGGTGCGTGGCCCGAACCGGCCGCGATGAACAGAGAGGCCGGCGCGTCCCGAAACGAGGTGATGCCGTCGGCATCGAGCACCAGTCCGCCGCAAGCGCCGCTTTCCAGCACTGCGAGCGCCAGCTCGCGCATCCTTTCGCCGACGCCGAAGCCCGGACCGAGAGCGAAAGCGTTCGGCTTGCGTCGCTCCATGAATTCCGCGAGGTCGGCGACGTTTTCCACCTTGGCCAGCATGATAGCGGTCAGATGCGATGCGTTGACCAGCATCGCGGCGGGAGGTGAAAGCACGGTCACGGCCCCTGCCCCGATGCGCGCCGCGGCCATGGCCGCCAGCCGCGCCGCTCCGGTCGCCGATGGTCCACCGGAAAAGACGCAGGCATGGCCGCGCTTGTATTTGTGGGTGTCGACGGACGGCACGGGCAAGGCATGCAGCCACAAATCGGGCCCGTTGGCGAAGCAGCGGATGCCGATCCGGTCGAGCGCGTCGTCCCGAATACCGATGTCGGCAAGAATCGTCTCGCCGCAATATTCGCGGCCGGGATAGAGCAGATGTCCCGGTTTCAGCCTGAAGAAAGTGACGGTGACATCGGCATGCGGCGCGGCTCCCAGTACCCTGCCGCTGACGCCGGAAATGCCCGACGGCAGATCGACCGCCACCACGGCAGCGCCGGATCGCTCGGTTTCGGCAACGGCCCGCGCCGCGTCAGCTTCGAGCGGCTTCGACAAGCCGGCGCCGAAAAGCGCGTCGACGATCACTTCGTCCGCGTCGGCACGAAAATCGGCGAGCGACCGAGGCGACAGCGGGCACTCGCCGG
>JBQCFA010000060.1:0-7169 GCA_051959695.1 Rhizobiaceae bacterium | reverse complement strand
TGCACGCTTCGCCAAGGACGAATCCGGCGCGACCGCCATCGAATACGGTCTGATCGCGGCCCTCATCGCCCTCGCGATCATCGTCGGCGCCGGTGCCCTCGGCAACGCGCTGAACAAGAAGTTCGAGCACATCACGTCGGTTCTGAGCGGCACGAACTAAGCCCTCGGTCGACAATCATGAAAGCCGCCCGGATCCGATGGATCCGGGCGGCTTTTCGTTGCGGTTACCTGGCGGCGGCGATCGGGCTGCCGACGATTTGGCTGGCGGAATTTACCCCGGCTTAAAATTCGCACCTTAGGCTGCGGTTTTCGACGGAAGACAAGGTCATGCTCGAAGCGGCGATATTCGTGGTGTTCCCTTTTTGCATGGCGTTCGCCGCGATCTCCGACATGCTCTCGATGACCATCGCCAATCGCGTGTCCATCGTCCTCGTCACCACCTTCGTGATCGTCGCGCCGCTGACCGGCATGGACTGGAGCGCGTTCGGCCTTCACCTGGCGGCCGGGGCGCTCGTCCTCGCCGTGACCTTCGTGCTCTTCGCGATGGGCGGCATGGGCGGCGGCGACGCCAAGCTTCTCGCCGCGACCGCCGTATGGATGGGGCTTGGAATGCCCTTGGTCGAGTACCTGGTCTACGCTTCGATGATCGGCGGCCTGTTGACGCTGCTCATCCTCAGCTATCGCAAGTCGATGTTCCAGGTGCTCCTGGGGCAGAACATGTTCCTCCGGCATTTCGCCGACGACCAGAAGGGCGTGCCTTACGGAATCGCGCTTGGCATCGGCGGCCTGCTGGCCTTTGCCGACACGCCGCTGGTGCAGTGGGCGCTCGGCAGCCTCGCACAGTAGAAGTCCGAAAAAAGTCCGAAACCCAACAAGTCGCCCGGCGTGGCGAGTAGCCGGGCCCGCTCTTCTGTAAACTTTTATTTAATCACGATTGTAAGCCCGTCATTAACCTTAATTTGACCATTCCACGGCAATGTTCGCTCAGGCAAGGGTGATTTGTGCCTGGGCGAGGTTAGTGAGATGGCAGCATCCAGACTCTTGATTCTGGGGGTCGCGGTAGCGGCGGCGGGCGGCGCCGGCTATATCGCCAAGCATATGACGGCCCAGAAGCCGCATGTAATCGTTTCCGCTCCGAAGCCTTCCATCGCGCTGTCGCAGGTCCTGGTGCTGACAGACGATGTTCCGGTCGGCGGCGTGCTGGACAGCCAGATGCGCTGGCAGAACTGGCCGACGGATTCGGTCGGCGAAAACTATATTACCAAGGCGCAGAACCCGGACGCCATCACCAAGCTCAAGGGGGAGGTGGCGCGGATCGCCATGTACAAGGGCGAGCCGGTTCGCCGCTCCAAGCTCGTGGGCGAAGGCAAGAGCCTGATGTCATCCATCCTGCCCTCCGGCATGCGCGCGGTGGCGGTGCAGATCTCGGCGGAAACCTCGGCCGGCGGCTTCATCCTGCCGAATGACCATGTCGACGTGATCATGACCCGCCGCTCGCAGACCCCCAATGTCGGGGCAAACGGCTTCATCACCGATACCATCCTGAAGAACATCCGCGTCCTCGCCATCGACCAGACGATCCAGGAGGACGAGGAAGGCAAGAAGACCAAGGTCGGCGCGACGGCGACGCTCGAGCTGACGCCGCTGCAATCCGAGATCATCACTGTCGCCGCGCAGATGGCGGACCGTCTCACGCTAGCGCTGCGCTCGGTCGCGGACACGCAGAAGAAGACGGCCGACGAGGCTGACTATCTCGTTTCCGGCAACGGCCATCGCGGCACCGTCCGCCTGATCAAGTCCGGTGAAGTTTCGGAAGTGACGGCACAGAAATGATGCGAGAGAGGGAGCTGCCGATCATGACGGCGCATCGAAACAACATCTCCGGCTCCCGCCGGAAGGGATTCGCCAGGCTGGCCGTCTGCACGACGTCGCTCGTTCTGCTGGCCTCGACGGCGATACCTTCCGCGATCGCCGCCGACATGGATGCCGGCGGGCGCCGCACGCACCTCGTCTCGCCCTCGAGCGGCCAGCGCATCAAGCTCGGGTTGAACAAATCGATCGTCGTCGACCTGCCGCAGGACGCCTACGACATTCTCGTCGCCAACCCCAGCGTCGCCGACGCGGTTACCCGCACGTCGCGCCGCATCTATCTCTTCGGCAAGCAGGTCGGCGAGACCAATGTCTTCGTTTTCGGCGCCAAGGGCGAGCAGATCGCGTCCCTCGATCTCACCATCGAGCGCGACGTGACGGGCCTCGACGAATATCTGCGCAAGTACATCCCCGACTCCGACATCAAGGTCGAACTGGTGAACGACAACGTCGTTCTCTCGGGAACCGTGGAAACGCCGCTAGACGCCACTCGCGCCGTGCAGCTTGCGACCGCCTTCGTCACCGGCGGCGAGGCGACGACGGGCCAGTATTCGCAGACCGCCGCCGGCGGGGCCGCGGTCGGCGGCGTCGACATCAACAACCCCGACCAGACCCGGCAGAAGAGTGCCATCATCAATCTCCTGCAGATCATCGGCGAGGACCAGGTCAGCCTGAAGGTCACCGTGGCCGAAGTCAGCCGCAACGTGATGAAGCAGCTCGGCGTGAACCTGTTCGCGGCCGGCAGCTCGAACGGCTTTTCCTGGGGCGCGCTCAGCGATACCTTCACGGGTCTCGGCAAATCGCTGTCCAGCTCGGGCATCCAGCTGGGCAACACGTCGAGTTCCTCGCCGATCAGTGGTTATCTCAATGCCATGGAGCAGACCGGCGTCATGAAGACGCTCGCCGAGCCGACCTTGACGGCGGTTTCGGGCGAAAAGGCCACCTTCAGGGTGGGCGGCGAATACAACATCGTCACCGGCGCCGATTCGAACGTTTCCTTCGACAACCAGACCGGCAAGACCACCTACACGATCAGCAAGGTCGAATACGGCATCGGGCTGGAATTCCAGCCGGTCGTGCTCTCCGCCGGCCGCATCAGCCTGAAGGTCCGCACCTCCGTTTCCGAGCCGACGACCGAGGGATCGGTGTCCGTCCAGCCGAATCTGCCGGGCAGGGGCTCGCTCGGATCGAACGTCATCTCGATCCGCAAGCGCCTGGCCGACACGACCGTCGAGCTGCCCTCGGGCGGTTCTATGATGATTGCCGGCCTTGTCCAGGATGACGTGCGCCAGGCCATGAACGGCCTGCCGGGTTTGTCGAAGATACCGGTGCTCGGCACCTTCTTCCGTAGCCGCGACTTCACGCGCAATGAGTCCGAGCTGGTCATCATCATCACGCCCTATCTGGTGCGCCCCGTCGCGCGCAACGCGCTCGCCAAGCCGGACGACAATTTCAATCCGCCGAGCGACGGCGCCGGGATGTTCCTGGGGCGGGTGAACCGCGTCTACGGCGCCATGCGCACCAACCTGCCGGACGGCCGATATCACGGCGTCGTCGGCTACATCTACAAGTAATCGGGGATCCACGGACATGTCCGCCGCCAACATCCTGAACGCCGTCTCGATCCGCCGCTCACGGGCCGTACGGCTCGGCCTCTATCCGATGGCCGCCGTGCTGGGGATATCGCTCCTGGCCGGCTGCATGCCCCGTGACCATGTCATCGTGGGCGCCATCCCGGACGATTATCGCACCAACCATCCCATCACCATCTCCGAGCGGGAGCAGGTGACGGACATCCCTGTCGGCGCTTCGGCGCGCGGCATGACGCCGGCACAGCGCCACCAGCTGGAGGGCTTTCTCGACACCTACGACCGAAGCGCCGCGCCGGTGGTCCGCATCCTTCTTCCACTAGCCTCCGCCAACCAGGCCGGGGCGCGGCGCGCGGCGGCGGGTCTGGCGGAAGTCGCTAGGGAAGCCGGCGTACCGCGCGGGCATCTCGCGATCCTGTCCTATCAGGCCGGCGCGCCGGACGCCGAGCCGCCTATCCGCGTAGCTTATTCGAAGGTAGTCGCGGCGGCCGGGCCTTGCGGCCGCTGGCCCGAAGACCTCATGAAAACCGACGAGAACACGCACTACGCCGATTTCGGCTGCTCCTATCAGCACAATCTGGCCGCCCAGATTGCGGATCCGAACGATCTGATCGGCCCGCGCAAGGAAGGCGATGTCGATGCCGAGAACCGCAACAACGTGATCAATGTCTATCGCAGCCGGGGCATTTCGACCGAATTCAGCGGCGGCTCCGAAGTGCAATACTGATGCGACGCCAAGTCACCAAGAGAGCACGGACATGAGCAATCTCGCCTACGAACCTGCCCTTGCCGGCGAAGAAGCCTCGCAGCCCGACGCCGCGGCGATGAACGCGCTGCGGCCCGTCCCCCGGATTTCGATCCAGGCGTTCTGTGAAACGGAAGGCGTTTCGGGCCCGATCGAACGGGCCGCCGAGGACCGCCGCATGTCCAAGGCGCACCTCAAGGTGCATATGGGTGGCATCGAGACCGCGATCGAATTCTATCGCTCGGCGCCGACGCCGAACCTCATCATCCTGGAATCGAAGCGCGAACCGAAGGAATTGCTCGAATCCCTCGGCCGGCTGGCGGAGGTCTGCGACCCCAGCTCCAAGGTCGTCGTCATCGGACACTACAACGACGTCTGGCTCTACCGCGAACTGATCCGGTCGGGCATTTCCGAATATGTCGTGGCTCCGGTCTCTATGGCCGATATCGTCGCCGTCATTGCAGCCATATTCGTCGACCCCGAGGCCGATCCGATGGGGCGCTCGATCGCCTTTGTCGGCGCCAAGGGCGGCGTCGGTTCCTCCACCATCGCCCACAACATCGCGTGGACGATGTCGAGCCTCTTCGGCACGGAAGTGGTGGTCGCCGACATGGACCTGGCCTTCGGCACGGCCAACATCAATTTCGACCAGGATCCTGCCCAGGGGATCGCCGAGGCGGTCTTCTCGCCGGAGCGCATCGACGAGGTGTATCTCGACCGCCTGCTCGCGCAATGCGCCGAACATCTGTCGCTGCTCGCCGCGCCTTCGACGCTCGACCGCGTCTACGACTTCGACAGCGAAGCTTTCACCCAGGTGATCGACACCGCCCAGCGCAGCGCGCCGCACCTCGTCCTCGACGTGCCGCATGTCTGGAACGGCTGGACGCGCACGACGCTTGCCCAGGCCGACGAGATCGTGATCACCGCGACGCCCGAGCTCGCCAATTTGCGCAATGCCAAGAACCTCGTCGATACGCTGAAGAAGCTGCGCCCCAACGACTTCTCTCCCCACCTGATCATCAATCAGACGGGCGTCCCGAAGCGCCCGGAGATATCGGCCAAGGAATTCGCCGAATCGTTGGGCCTTACCCCGCTGGCGGTGGTCCCTTTCGACCCTCAGCTTTTCGGCAATGCCGCCAATAACGGGCGCATGCTTGGCGAGATGGACGCGAAGCACGTCATCGTCCAGTCGATGGCCGACATGGCGCACGTGCTGACGGGCCGCAGCGAGGCCAAGGCCAGGAAGAAGCCGGGGCTCGGCAACCTGTTCGACAGGATGAAGGTGCTGAAGGCGAAGAAGTAGTGTCGGCTCGAATGGACTGGTTTGGCCATCATGTTTGGTAAGCGCGGCAACAATCCTGAAGAGAGAGGCGAGGCGGAGCTCCGTTCCGCCCCTCCGGCAGCCGATGTGGCGGTCGCCGCCGCGCCGGCGCCGCGCGCCGCGGTAGCCGCTCCGCCGCTGGCGCCCGAAACGCCCGCGCCGGCTCCGGCCGCCGCGGCACGGTCGCCGCAGAAAGCGCCTTCCGCCGCCGCGCCTGCGCCCCGCTCGGCAACGCGCGAGCGCAGCGAAGCTTATTACGACACAAAGAGCCAGGTCTTCTCGGCGCTTATCGACACGATCGATCTTTCGCAGCTCGCCAAGCTCGATCCCGACAGCGCGCGCGAGGAGATCCGCGATATCGTCAACGATATCATCGCGATCAAGAATTTCGCGATGTCCATCTCCGAGCAGGAAGAACTGCTCGAGGATATCTGCAACGATGTCCTCGGCTACGGTCCGCTGGAGCCGCTGCTCGCGCGTGACGATATCGCCGACATCATGGTCAACGGCGCCAAGCAGGTCTACATCGAGGTCAACGGCAAGGTCGAGCAGACCGGCATTCGCTTCCGCGACAACCAGCAGCTTCTCAATATCTGCCAGCGCATCGTCAGCCAGGTCGGCCGCCGCGTCGACGAATCGAGCCCGATCTGCGACGCCCGCCTGCCCGACGGCAGCCGCGTCAACGTCATCGCGCCGCCGCTTTCGATCGACGGCACTGCGCTCACCATCCGCAAGTTCAAGAAGGACAAGCTGACTCTCGATCAGCTGGTCAAGTTCGGGGCCATCTCTCCACCCGGCGCCGAGATCCTGAAGATCATCGGCCGCGTCCGCTGCAACGTCGTCATTTCCGGCGGCACCGGCTCGGGCAAGACGACGCTTCTGAATTGCCTGACCAACTACATCGATCGTGACGAGCGCGTCATCACCTGCGAGGACTCCGCCGAACTGCAGCTCCAGCAGCCGCATGTCGTCCGCCTCGAAACCCGCCCGCCCAACCTGGAGGGGGAGGGCGAGGTGACGATGCGCGATCTCGTCAAGAACTGCCTGCGCATGCGCCCCGAGCGCATCATCGTCGGCGAGGTGCGCGGGCCGGAGGTGTTCGATCTTCTGCAGGCGATGAACACCGGCCATGACGGGTCAATGGGAACCATCCACTCGAACTCGCCGCGCGAATGCCTTAACCGCATGGAATCGATGATCGCGATGGGCGGCTATTCGCTGCCGCCGAAGACCGTGCGCGAGATCATCACCGGCTCGATCGACGTGATCATCCAGGCGGCGCGCCTCAGGGACGGCTCCCGCCGCATCACGCACATCACCGAGGTGATCGGAATGGAAGGGGATGTCGTCATCACGCAGGATATCGTCGTCTATAACATCAAGGGCGAGGATGCCTCCGGCAGGCTGATCGGCGAGCATGTCTCCACCGGCATCGGCCGACCGCATTTCTGGGAGCGGGCGCGCTACTACAACGAGGAGCAGCGCCTGGCCAATGCCCTTGAGGCGATGGAGAAGCGGGCCGAATGACGGTTTTCCTAAAGACAGGCAGATAGGAAATGTTCGGTATCGACAGCACCGTGCTTCTGTTCGTCCTGCTGGCGGGGTGCAGCGCCGGCGCCGTCGCCTATGCCTTGATGTATACGCG
>JBQCFA010000059.1:0-13714 GCA_051959695.1 Rhizobiaceae bacterium | reverse complement strand
AAGGATAGCAACATGGCAAAGACCAGTGCAGTCGAAAAGAACCAGCACCGCCGTTCGCTCGTGAAGCGTTACGCGGCCAAGCGCAAGGAGCTGAAGGCCATCATCATGGACCAGAAGCTGCCGATCGAGGAGCGTTTCCGTGCCCAGCTCAAGCTGGCGCAGCTGCCGCGCAACTCCTCGGCGACGCGTATCCGCAACCGCTGCGAGATCACGGGTCGCCCGCGCGCCTATTACCGCAAGCTTCGCATGTCGCGTATCGCGTTGCGCGATCTCGGCGCCACCGGCCTGGTGCCGGGCCTGGTCAAGTCGAGCTGGTAAGGAGGATTTGGGATGTCAATGAACGATCCTCTCGGCGATATGCTGACCCGCATCCGCAACGCTCTTGGCCGCAAGAAGGACAAGGTGTCGACGCCGAATTCCAAGCTTCGCGTCAGTGTGCTCGACGTGCTGAAGGCCGAGGGCTACATCCGCGACTACAGCCAGGTCGACTACGACAACGGAAAGTCCGAACTCGAGATCGAACTCAAATATTTCGAGGGCCAGCCGGTAATCCGCGAGATCGCTCGCGTATCCAAGCCCGGCCGTCGCGTCTATGTATCGGTGAAGTCGATCCCGCAGGTCGCCAACGGCCTCGGCATCGCCATTCTGTCGACGCCGAAAGGCGTGATGGCCGATCACGAAGCGCGCGAGCAGAATGTCGGCGGTGAAATTCTCTGCCAGATATTCTGAGCAGGTCGTAGGTCGACTGACAACCGACGAATGACGCATGAATAGGAAGGAGACGGAAGTGTCTCGTATTGGAAAGAAACCGGTAGCTGTCCCGCAGGGCGTAACCGCCTCTGTCGACGGTCAGACCGTTACGGCGAAAGGGCCGAAGGGCGAGCTGAGATTCGTCGTCAACGACGAGGTTCTGGTCAAGCTCGAAGACGGCAAGATCAAGGTCGACCCGCGCGATCAGTCCAAAGCGGCGCGCTCCAAATGGGGCATGTCGCGAACGCAGATCGTCAACATCCTCGACGGTGTGAAATCGGGCTTCGAGAAGCGCCTGGAGATCAATGGCGTCGGCTACCGTGCGGCGATGCAGGGCAAGAACCTGCAGCTTGCCCTGGGCTTCAGCCATGACGTCGTGTACCAGACGCCGCAGGGCGTGACGATCTCGGTGCCGAAGCCGACGGAGATCGTCATTTCGGGCATCGACAAGCAGGTCGTCGGCCAGGTCGCGGCGGAGATCCGCGAATTTCGCGGTCCCGAGCCCTACAAGGGCAAGGGCGTGAAATACGCGGAGGAAAAGATCGTCCGCAAGGAAGGCAAGAAGAAGTAGTTCGTCGGTCCCGGATCGTCGCTCGAATATCGATCGACGACCGAAGACCGACCGGCAGGGAAAGAAGCCATGGTTTCCAAGGTATCCGTCAAGCGCCGCGCCGCCCGCGTCCGCCGCCAGATCAAGGCGGGGAACACGGAGCGTCCGCGCCTCTCGATCTATCGGTCGGGCAAGAACATCTATGCCCAGGTCATCGACGACCAGGCCGGCCGCACGCTGGCATCCGCTTCGACCCTCGACAAGGATCTGAAGGGTGGGCTCAAGACCGGCGCCGACGTATCGGCGGCGTCCGCTGTCGGCAAGCTCATCGCCGAGCGCGCCTCCAAGGCCGGCGTCAAGGAAGTCGTGTTCGATCGCGGGCCCTATATCTTCCACGGCCGCGTCAAGGCGCTTGCCGAGGCGGCCCGCGAAGGCGGTCTCAGCTTCTGATTTTCGCCGCCGGCGCGGATGGTGCCGGCATCATCAACCCCGTGTCTCCGGAAAAGAACAAGGATCAGGATATGGCACAGGAACGTAGGGAAGGCGGCCGTGGCCGCGACCGGGAAGAGCGCGACAGCGAATTCGTCGACAAGCTCGTCCACATCAACCGCGTCGCCAAGGTGGTGAAGGGCGGCCGTCGCTTCGGATTCGCCGCGCTCGTCGTCGTCGGCGACCAGAAGGGCCGCGTCGGCTTCGGCCACGGCAAGGCGCGCGAGGTACCGGAAGCCATCCGCAAGGCGACCGAGAGCGCGAAGCGCGACATGATCTTCGTGCCGCTGCGATCCGGCCGTACGCTGCATCATGATGTCGAAGGCCGTCACGGAGCGGGCCGCGTGCTGTTGCGCGCCGCCAAGGCGGGTACCGGCATCATCGCCGGTGGCCCGATGCGCGCCGTCTTCGAGACGCTCGGCATGCATGATGTCGTCGCCAAGTCGATGGGCTCGTCGAATCCCTACAACATGGTCCGGGCGACCTTCGATGCGCTGAAGAGCCAGATGCATCCAAAGGAAGTCGCCGCGCAGCGCGGCGTCAAGTATTCGACGCTGCAGGCGCGTCGCGGCGCCGCCGTCGCGGCCGACGAATAGTGCCGGCCAGGCAAGGAAAGCACGACGATGGCTAAGAAAGAAAGCAAGACCATCACGGTCGAACAGATCGGCAGCCCTATCCGGCGCCCTAAGGATCAGCGCGCCACGCTGGTCGGTCTCGGCCTGAACAAGCTGCATCGCCGCCGCACCCTGGAGGATACTCCTTCGGTGCGTGGTATGATCGCGAAAGTGGAACACCTCGTCCGCGTCGTGGACGAGGCTTGAGAAGCTGGAGAATTCCGATGAAACTCAACGAACTGCGCGACAATGACGGCGCCACCAAGGCCCGCAAGCGCGTCGGCCGCGGCATCGGTTCGGGCTCTGGCAAGACCAGCGGTCGCGGTGTGAAAGGCCAGAAGTCCCGTTCGGGCGTCGCCGTCAACGGTTTCGAGGGCGGACAGATGGCGCTTTATCGCCGTCTTCCCAAGCGCGGCTTCCGGAACCTCTTCGGCAAGGATTTCAATACCGTCTCCGTGGCCCGCATCCAGGCTGCGATCGACGCCAAGAAGCTCGACCCGAAGGAAACGGTGAACACCGAGAGCCTCGTGAAGGCCGGGGTCGTTCGCCGCGCCAAGGACGGCGTTCGCCTGCTCGGCGACGGCGAACTGAAAGCGAAGCTCACCTTCGATGTCGCTGGCGCCTCGAAGTCGGCAATCGAGAAGATCGAGAAGGCCGGCGGCAAGGTGAACCTGCCGCAGAAAGCCGCAGCCGAATAGCGCGGAAGTGACCCCGTTCTGAGCGGCGGTTGCTTGCATCACGGCTGGGCGGGGCCTATGTCTCGCACCGGCAATCCGCGCGCCCCGGCCTTCCGGGGCGCTTGCGCGACCAAGCGGAGCATATCCTATGGCATCGGCTGCTGAGCAACTGGCATCCAATCTGAACTTTTCCGCCTTCGCCAAGGCGGAGGAGCTGAAGAAGCGCATTTGGTTTACGCTGGGCGCATTGCTCGTCTACCGTCTCGGCACCTACATCCCGATACCGGGCATCAACCCGCAGGCGTTCGCCCAGGCCTTCCAACAGCAGTCTGGCGGCGTGCTTGGCATGTTCAACATGTTTGCCGGCGGCGCCGTTCAGCGCATGGCTATCTTTGCACTGGGCATCATGCCCTACATCTCCGCGTCGATCATCATGCAGTTGATGACGTCGGTCATACCGTCCCTCGAGCAGCTCAAGAAAGAGGGCGAGCAGGGCCGCAAGGTCATCAACCAGTATACGCGCTACGGCACCGTGGTTCTGGCCCTGGTGCAGTCCTACGGCATCGCCGTCGGGCTGGAAAGCGGCAACGGGATCGTTGCCGATCCCGGCCTCCTTTTCCGTTTCTCGGCTACCGTGACGCTGGTCGGCGGCACCATGTTCCTGATGTGGCTCGGCGAACAGATCACCGAGCGCGGCATAGGCAACGGCATCTCGCTCATCATCATGGCCGGCATCGTCGCCAACCTGCCGCACGCCATCTCCAATACGCTGGAGCAGGGGCGCACCGGCGCCATCTCGACCGGCGTCATCCTTCTGGTCGCGGTCGTGGCGGTGGTCGTCGTCGCCGTCATCGTCTTCTTCGAGCGGGCGCAGCGGCGGCTGCTGATCCAGTATCCGAAGCGCCAGGTCGGCAACCGCATGTTCCAGGGCGACACGTCGCATCTACCGCTCAAGCTCAACACGTCCGGCGTCATCCCGCCGATCTTCGCCTCCTCGCTGCTCCTCCTGCCGGCTACGGTGGCGGGCTTCTCGAACACGGCCAACTTCCCCAACTGGGCGCGCTCGATCCTTGCCGCGCTCGGCCACGGCCAGCCGCTCTACATGGCGCTCTACGGCGGAATGATCATCTTCTTCGCCTTCTTCTATACGGCGATCGTGTTCAATCCGAAGGACACCGCCGACCAGCTCAAGAAGCATTCCGGTTTCATTCCGGGCTACCGGCCAGGCGAGCGTACCGCCGAATACATCGACTATGTCCTCACCCGCATCACGCTGATCGGTGCGATCTATCTCGTCGCCGTCTGCCTCTTGCCGGAATTTCTCATTTCGACCTTCCACGTTCCGTTCTATCTTGGCGGCACGTCTCTGCTCATCGTCGTCAGCGTGACGCTGGACACGGTGGCGCAGATCCAGGGTCATCTTATCGCGCATCAATATGAGGGGCTGATCCGGAAGTCGAAATTGCGTGGAGGAAAGAGGGGACGATGAGGCTTATTCTGCTCGGGCCGCCCGGGGCCGGGAAGGGGACGCAGGCAAGGATACTGACCGAGAAGCATAAGATCCCGCAGCTTTCCACGGGGGATATGTTGCGGGCGGCGGTGGCGGCTGGGTCGGACGTCGGCAAGAGGGCGAAGGCGGTCATGGATTCGGGAGCGCTGGTTTCCGACGAGATCGTCAACCAGATCGTCTCTGAACGGATCGACCAGCCTGACTGCGCCAATGGCTTCATCCTAGACGGCTACCCGCGTACCGTGCCGCAGGCCGAGGCGCTTAGCCGGATACTCAAGGGCAAGAACCTTCGGCTCGACGGCGTCATTAACCTCAAGGTCGACGAGGATGCCCTGGTAGGTCGCCTTGAGTCCCGCGTGCGCGAGACGATCGCGGCGGGCGGCAAGGTGCGGGCGGATGACAATCCGGAATCCTTCAAGAAGCGGCTGGTCGAATACCGCGAAAAGACGGCGCCGCTCGCCGATTACTACAGGAAGAGCGGTGAGCTGAAATCGGTCGATGGCATGGCTGAAATGGGAGCGGTGACGGCCGCGATAGAGAGGATTCTCGAGACGGCGTGACTGTTTCAGGCGGGGAGGCGATTACGGTCGCGCAGGTGTTGACTTTCCGGCGTGATTCCGCCTAAGAGAGCGCCAATTCGCTTTCAATTAGAGCGGTCGGCGCCGATCAGGATTTGAAAAGATCGGTCCGGGCGCTTTTGCATTGTCCGGCCCATGTGGCAAGGAGCCCGGCAGGGCAAGAAGAGAAATCAAGGAGAAGCGGCGTGGCCCGTATCGCTGGCGTCAATATTCCAACCAACAAGCGCGTTGTCATCGCGCTGCAATACATCCACGGCATCGGCTCGACGTTTGCGAAGCAGATCGTGGAAAAGGTCGGCATTCCGCTCGATCGCCGCGTCAATCAGCTTACGGACGCCGAAGTGCTGGCGATTCGCGAGACGATCGATCGCGACTATCAGGTCGAGGGCGATCTTCGACGCGAAGTATCGATGAACATCAAGCGCCTGATGGATCTCGGCGCATACCGCGGCCTGCGCCATCGTCGCTCGCTGCCCGTGCGCGGCCAGCGTACCCATACCAATGCCCGCACCCGCAAGGGTCCGGCCAAGGCGATCGCCGGAAAGAAGAAATAAGACGGCAGATCGGCAATCGGCATTTGGCAATCGGTTTTCCGATTGCCGGCTGTCTACTCCCGACTGACCTCTTGAGGTGTAGCCGCTGGCATTACGGCGGTGCTAAGATCGAACGAAAGGTAAGAAATGGCCAAGGAAGCCACGCGCGTTCGCCGTCGCGAGCGTAAGAATATCTCGTCGGGCGTCGCCCACGTAAACTCGACATTCAACAACACGATGACCACCATCACGGACGCACAGGGCAACGCTATTGCCTGGTCGTCGGCGGGTGCGCAGGGGTTCAAGGGTTCGCGCAAATCGACGCCGTTCGCGGCGCAGGTCGCGGCCGAGGATGCCGCGAAGAAGGCACAGGAACACGGCATGCGGATGCTCGAGGTAGAGGTCTGCGGGCCCGGCTCCGGCCGCGAGTCGGCTCTCCGGGCCTTGCAGGCCGCGGGCTTCACCATTACATCCATTCGCGACGTGACCCCGATCCCGCACAATGGCTGTCGGCCGCGCAAGAAGCGCCGCGTCTAAGGTCTAAAACTCATCTGCCGCAACGAGCGTCCCCCTGGGCGCTCCTCTTCGGTTTCCAGATCGCCCGCCACGATTGGATGGTGGCGGGGGCAAGGAAGGAAGCGACATGATCCAGAAAAACTGGCAGGAACTCATCAAGCCCAACAAGGTGGAGTTCTCCTCCAAGGGCAAGACGATGACGACGCTGGTGGCGGAGCCGCTCGAGCGCGGCTTTGGCCTCACCCTCGGTAACGCTCTGCGCCGCGTCTTGCTGTCTTCGCTGCGCGGCGCCGCCGTGACGGCGGTGCAGATAGATGGCGTGCTGCATGAATTTTCTTCGATCTCGGGCGTTCGCGAGGACGTCACCGACATCGTGCTCAACATCAAGGAAATCGCCATCAAGATGGAGGGCGATGGTCCGAAGCGCATGGTCGTGCGCAAGCAGGGTCCCGGCATCGTCACCGCCGGCGACATTCAGACGGTGGGGGACGTCGAGATCCTCAACCCCGACCATATCATCTGCACGCTCGACGAGGGTGCGGAGATCCGCATGGAATTCACCGTCGACAGCGGCAAGGGCTACGTGCCGGCGGAACGCAACCGCGCCGAGGATGCGCCGATCGGCTTGATTCCGGTCGACAGCCTCTATTCGCCGGTCAAGAAGGTTTCCTACAAGGTCGAGAACACCCGCGAGGGCCAGGTGCTCGACTACGACAAGCTGACGATGACGATCGAGACCGACGGTTCGGTCACGGGCGAGGACGCTGTGGCGTTCGCCGCGCGCATCCTGCAGGACCAGCTCGCACTCTTCGTCAACTTCGAGGAGCCGCATAAGGAGCAGCCCCAGGAACAGGTCACGGAGCTCGCGTTCAACCCGGCCCTGCTCAAGAAGGTTGACGAGCTCGAGCTTTCTGTGCGCTCGGCGAACTGCCTGAAGAACGACAACATCGTCTATATCGGCGACCTGATCCAGAAGACGGAAGCAGAGATGCTGCGGACGCCGAACTTCGGGCGCAAGTCGTTGAATGAGATCAAGGAAGTTCTCGCGGCCATGGGCCTGCATCTCGGCATGGAAGTGCCGGACTGGCCGCCGGAGAACATCGAAGACCTCGCCAAGCGCTACGAAGACCAGTATTGAGTCCGTCGTTCGTTGTTCGTCGGTCGGGCACGACCGACAACCGACGACTGACGACCGACGAACCATAGGAGACCACAATGCGTCATGGACGTTCCGGCCGCCGGCTGAACCGTACCGTCAGCCATCGCAAGGCCCTGTTTTCCAACATGGCCGCTTCGCTCATCGAGCATGAGCAGATCACGACGACGCTTCCCAAAGCCAAGGAACTGCGCCCGATCGTCGAGAAGCTCGTGACGCTGGGCAAGCGTGGCGATCTGCATGCTCGCCGTCAGGCGATTTCCGCGATCGGCAGCGATGCATTGGCCAAGCGTCTCTTCGAGACGATCGCGCCGCGCTATGCGGCCCGCAACGGTGGTTATCTGCGCATCATGAAGGCTGGCTTCCGCCATGGCGACAATGCCGCGATGGCCGTGATCGAGTTTGTCGATCGCGATACGTCCGCTAAGGGTGCTGCCGACCGCGCCCGCGCCGAGGCGGAAGAAGCCAACAGCGAAGCCGAAGCGGCTTGAGCCGCTCTTATATTTGATGCGATCGGAAGGGGCCTTCGGGCCCCTTTTTCATTGCGGATAGCCGGCGGGCAAGCTCCGGTGGAGCGTCATTCAATCTTGATGGGATCGTCATCGGCAATTCATGCCCATCCGTGAAGGACATGGCGTCCATTGGATATGAAGGATGCCTGACATGAAG
The DNA here is from genome assembly GCA_051959695.1 of Rhizobiaceae bacterium. Taxonomy (GTDB): domain Bacteria; phylum Pseudomonadota; class Alphaproteobacteria; order Rhizobiales; family Rhizobiaceae; genus Mesorhizobium_L. The sequence goes on along the minus strand of JBQCFA010000059.1, from coordinate 5,672 downwards.
ATTTCGCGACATTTTTTCTTCGCTGCAGCGGCGTTTGCGGCATTCGGAACGTTTGGAATTGGCGGTCCCGCCGTCGCGCAAGATGCCGACGCCAACCTTTCGCGGGCGGCGCGGGGCGATATAACCCAGCCTGGAGGCGCTAGGCGGCTCGCCGACGGCGATTTTTCGGAAAGGTTCAAGGCGCTCATCGACGGCGGCGATGTGCGAAATGTCATTCTGTTGATCGGCGACGGCATGGGGGATTCCGAGATCACCCTTGCCCGCAACTATGCGGAAGGAGCCGGCGGCTTCTTCAAGGGGATCGACGCGCTGCCGGTCACCGGGCAGTACACGCACTATTCACTCGACCGGAAGACGGGGAAGCCGGACTACGTGACCGACTCGGCCGCGTCAGGCACGGCTTGGGCCACCGGAGTGAAGACCTATAACAACGCCATCGGCGTCGACGTCCACGGTCGGTCCCAGAAGAACCTGATCGAGTTGGCCAAGGCATCGGGCCTCGCCACCGGCGACGTCTCGACGGCAGAGGTTCAGGATGCGACGCCGGCCGTCCTTCTGGCGCATGTCTCGCTGCGCAAATGCTATGGCCCGGAGGAAACGAGCAAGAGCTGTCCCGAGGATGCGCTTGAGAGCGGTGGGCTCGGCTCCATCAGCGAGCAGATACTGAATACGCGTGCCGATCTGGTCATGGGCGGCGGCGCGAAATCATTCGGCCAAGAGGCGACCGCCGGCGAATGGAAGGGCAAGAGCCTCCTCGAGCAGGCGCAGGAACGCGGGTTCGAGATCGTCACCGACCTGGGCGGCATGAATGCGCTTGCCGAGGCGGGCCAAGACCATCCGGTGCTCGGACTGTTCGCCCCGGGGAACATGCCGGTTCGCTGGACCGGCCCGAAAGCCAGCCTTCACGGCAATATCGACAGGGAGCCGGTCAGATGCCAGCCGAACCCGGAGCGCTCCCAAACGGTCCCGACGCTGGCGGCGATGACGCGGAAGGCAATTGACCTGCTCAAGGCGAACGAGAAGGGCTTCTTCCTGCAGGTCGAAGGCGCCTTGATCGACAAGCAGGACCATGCGGCCAACCCCTGCGGCCAGATCGGCGAAACGGTCGACCTGGATGAAGCGGTGCAGGTGGCGCTTGCCTTCGCCAAGGCAGATGGCAGGACGTTGGTGATTGTCACCGCTGATCATGCGCATTCGAGCCAGATTATCCCGAATGGCACCAAGGCGCCCGGGCTGACCGAAGCGCTCGTCACGCGTGATGGCTCCGTCATGTCGATCAGCTACGGCAATTCGGAGGGCGAATCCCAAGAGCATACCGGCGCACAACTGCGGGTCGCGGCCTTCGGTCCGCGTGCGGCGAATTTTGCCGGCCTCACCGACCAAACGGACATGTTCTTCACGATCCGCGATGCACTCAAGCTCGGGGAAAGCCAGCGCGCGCAGGCGCAGTAGCGATTTCTGCTTTCAGGCTATAGAACCCCGGTCGACGGCGGCCGGGGTTTTCTCTTGCGACGGAGCTTCGGGCCGCCAAACAAGCCTTTCAATCCGCACAATCCTCTGTGAGAACTGCACCAGCACGGACCTGATGACGGGAAGACAATGCAGAACGGAAAGAAGCGCTTCGTATCGCTGGTGATCTACGCCCTGATCGGGGCAATGGTCTTCTCATTCGTAGTTGAAGCCGCGGGCGAGGAGAAGGGCACGTTGGGAAGTGTCCTTTCGGACCTCCTGGGTGCGGACGGCAAGTCGGCACCGGCTGGCACGAACCCCGCGGACAGGACGCCGCGCCGCGTGCCCTTTGGGCGCGAGGAGATGGAGCTCTCCTTCGCACCACTCGTGAAGCGAACGGCGCCGGCCGTCGTGAACGTCTACGCATCGAGCAAGGTGAGGGTGCAGTCGCCCTTCATGGACGATCCGTTCTTCGGTCGTTTCTTCGGACAGCAGATGTCGCCGCGCGTGCAGTCCTCGCTCGGATCGGGCGTGATCGTCGATCCGTCGGGTATCATCGTCACCAACAATCATGTCATCAAGGGCGCTGACGAGGTCAAGGTAGCGCTGTCGGACGGTCGTGAATTCGAAAGCAAGATCTTGCTGAAGGACGACAAGGTTGACCTCGCCGTTCTCAAGATCAGCGCACCCGACCCGTTACCGACGATACCGCTTGGCGATTCCGACGCTCTCCAGGTCGGCGACCTCGTGCTCGCCATGGGCAATCCGTTCGGCGTCGGCCAGACGACCACCAGCGGCATCGTCTCGGCATTGGCCCGCACCCATATCGGGGTTTCCGACTACTCGTTCTTCATCCAGACCGACGCTGCCATCAATCCGGGCAATTCCGGCGGTGCGCTGATCGATATGAAGGGCGAACTGGTCGGCATCAACAGCGCGATCTACAGCCGTAGCGGCGGCTCGATAGGCATCGGTTTCGCGATCCCGTCCAACATGGTGCGAGCCTTCGTGCAATCGGCGAAGAACGGCGCCGACTATTTCGAACGACCCTATATCGGCGCCGAGTTCCAGGAAGTGACCTGGCAGGTGGGTGAGGCGCTGGGCATGGACAACCCGACCGGCGCGCTGGTTTCCTCCGTTGCCAATGGAGGGCCCGCCGCCACGGCCGGATTGAAGCCCGGCGACGTGGTCGTGGCCATGGACGGTGTGAAGATCGACGACCCGCAGGCGCTGAATTTCCGCCTGTCCACGCAGCCGATAGGCGGTGCCTCGACGTTCGACATCCTGCGCCAGGGCGAGAAGAAGCAGGTGACGGTCAAGCTTGAGCGCGCGCCGGAGGGCCAATCCGCGAAGGAAATCACCATCGGCGGCCAGAGCCCCTTCGCCGGTGCCAAGGTGGCGGTACTTTCTCCGCGGCTGGCGCAACGCCTCGGCATGCCGACGGACTCGACAGGTGTGGTCATCGTTGATCTCGAGGAAGACTCGGCCGCGCAAGGCATCGGCTTCGCAAAGGGCGACGTCATCCGCGAAGTGAACGGTATCAACATCAAGAGCGCCGACGATTTGGAGAAGGCGGCGTCACGCCAGACGCGTCTCTGGCGCTTCACACTTACCCGAGGCGGCCGGACCATCCGACAAGTCCTGCAATTCTAGGCGGGGATCGCGATCGGCGGCAGCAACCAGATAAACGGCAATGGCGGATTTGTTCGAGCAGTCTTCACCCAAGCCGGCCGAGCCGGGCCGGCCGCTTGCGGATCGCCTCCGGCCGATGCGGCTGGAAGACGTCGTCGGCCAGGAGCATCTGACCGGACCGGACGGTGCGCTGACGCGGATGATCCGCTCGGGCTCGCTCGGCTCTATGATCTTCTGGGGCCCGCCCGGCACCGGCAAGACAACGGTCGCACGGCTGCTTGCCGGACAGACGGGGCTCGCCTTCGAGCAGATCTCGGCAATATTCTCCGGGGTAGCCGATCTGAAAAAGGTATTCGAGGCGGCAAGGCTGCGCCGCGCCAACGGCCGCCAGACCCTGCTTTTTGTCGATGAGATTCACCGCTTCAACCGGGCGCAACAGGACAGCTTCCTGCCGGTGATGGAGGACGGCACGGTGGTGCTCATCGGCGCCACGACGGAGAACCCGTCCTTCGAGCTCAACGCGGCGCTGCTCTCGCGAGCGCGCGTCCTTGTCTTCCATCCTCTCGGCGAGGAAAGCATCGCCAGGCTTCTGTCACGCGCAGAGGAAGCCGAGGGGAGGACCCTGCCGCTCGACGGGGAGGCGAGGGCGGTCATGCTGCGCCTCGCAGATGGCGACGGCCGTGCCGCGCTGACGCTCGCCGAAGAAGTATGGCGAGCAGCGCGCGAAGGCGAGACCTTCGATGCCGACGGCCTCATGAATATCGTTCAGCGGCGGGCGCCGGTCTACGACAAGAGCCAGGACGGCCACTACAATCTGATCTCGGCGCTGCACAAGGCCGTGCGCGGCTCTGACCCGGACGCGGCGCTTTACTACCTCGCGCGCATGTTCGACGCCGGCGAAAACCCGCTCTATCTGGGGCGTCGGCTGGTTCGCATGGCAGTCGAGGACATCGGTCTTGCCGATCCGCAGGCCCTGGTCATTGCCAACGCCGCCAAGGACGCCTACGACTATCTCGGCTCGCCGGAGGGGGAATTGGCGCTCGCCGAAGCCTGCATCTATCTGGCGACCGCGCCGAAATCCAACGCTGCCTATGCCGCCTTCGGCGCCGCGACCCGCGCCGCCAAGGAGCACGGCTCTCTGATGCCGCCAAAACATATTCTTAATGCGCCGACCAAGCTGATGAAGGGCGAGGGTTACGGCTCGGGCTATCGCTATGACCACGGCGAGCCCGACGCATTTTCCGGCCAAGACTATTTTCCCGAGAAGATGGGTCGACAGAAATTCTACGAGCCGGTCGACCGCGGCTTCGAGCGCGAAATCCGCAAGCGGCTCGATTACTGGGAGAAACTCCGGGCCGAAAGGAACGGCGGATAGTCCCCTTTTATGGAAAAGGCGGCCCCACAGGCCGCCTTTCCATTCGGTTCTGTTCGAGAGTTGTGGCGCTTCAGGCTGCCTCTTCCGTGAGCGGCCGGGTGACGCGGCGGACTTCCTCGTCGGTCAGCAGGCCGCCGGCGCGCAGGAGTCCGGCGAAGCGGCCGTTGCGAGCCGCGAGTTCATTGAAGCTTCCGGCCTCAACCAGCCGCCCCTGATCAAGGAATATCACGAGATCGGCGTCGCGCACCGTCGACAGGCGGTGGGCGATGATGAAGGTCGTGCGGTTGCGCCGGATTTCGTCGATGGCGTTCTTCACGCGCTCTTCAGTCTCCACGTCAAGCGCGCTCGTCGCCTCGTCCAGCACCAGGATCGGCGCGTTCTTCAGAATGGCGCGTGCGATCGCGATGCGCTGACGCTCGCCGCCCGAAAGCTGCGTTCCGCGCTCGCCGACGACGGTATCATAGCCGTCGCTCTTAGCGAGGATGAAATCATCGGCGGCGGCGGCGGCGGCGGCGGCATGGATTTCCTTGTTTGCCGCATCCTCGTTGCCGACGCGGATATTCGCCTCGATCGAGCGGTTGAACATGCCCGCGTCCTGGAAGACGGTCGCGATCGAATGACGCAGCGACTTCTTGGTGACGGTGCGCGTATCGACGCCGTCGATCAGGATACGTCCCGACTTGGGCTCGTAGACCCGCTGCAGCAGGTTGATCAACGTCGTCTTGCCGGACCCCGTCGGGCCAACGATGGCGACGGTCTGGCCAGGCTGCACGTCGAAGCGGATGTCATGGACGCCTTGGCCCGAACTGGCGAACTCGTAGGAGACGTTTTCGAAGCGGACGTGACCCTTGACGTTGGAAAGCTCGACGGTCCCGTCGTTTTCGTAGGTGGTATGGTCGATCGCCTCGAGCGCGTAGAATTTCTCAAGCTTCGCGCGCGCCTCGAAAATCTGGTTCACGAAAGCGTTGATCTGGTCGAGCCGGCTGATAAGCAGAGTCGCGAAGCCGGTGAAGGCGATGACGTCTCCCACCTTCATCTCGCCCTGCGTGACGAAATAGGCCCCAAGCAACAGTACCACCATCATCGAGATCGTCGAGGCGACCTTGTTCATGGCGCTGGCGATCGCCCACCAGTCGAGAACGGGGTATTGCGCGTCGAGAAGCTTGCGGGCGAACCCTTCGAACGCCTGTTTCTCCTGTGCGACGCGGTTATAGCT
>JBQCFA010000058.1:0-8420 GCA_051959695.1 Rhizobiaceae bacterium | reverse complement strand
CGTTGGCCTCGTCGATCGCCGCGAGATAGGCGTCGGTCAGTTCCGCGGAGGTAAGTTCCTTCGCGCGCAGCTTGGCGCGGGCCTCGGCGATGGTCAGCTTTACGAGTTCACTCATCGGGCCAGCTACTCCACCACCTTCGGGACGAGGAAGAAATTCTCCTCCGTCGCCGGCGCATTGGCGACGATGTCGCCGACCTTGCCGCCGTCGGTGACCTCGTCCTGACGCTTCTTCATCGCCATTGGCGTGACCGACGTCATCGGCTCGACACCGGAGACGTCGACTTCATTCAGTTGCTCGACGAAACCGAGGATGGCGTTGAGCTCGCCGGTCATGCGTTCGGCGTCCGCGTCGTCCACGGCGATGCGGGCAAGCCGCGCCACGCGCTTCACGGTATCGATGGTGACCGACATGTTCTACTCCGGCGGAAATCAGGCCGCGTCATAGCGGCGGCGGCGGCACGGCGCAATATCGCCGCGCGTTGCCGGAGAAAGCAGGCCCCTAAACCGACACCATGCCACCCGGCTCCGGCGTCAGCACCTTCACGCCAGAACCTTCCATGCCGGCCACGAACTTGTCGCAGGTCCCGTCGACGATCGGGAAAGAGCCGTAGTGGCAGGGCAGCACCGTTTCGAACTTGAAGAAGCGCCGGCAGGCGAGCGCGGCGACGGCCCCTCCCATGGTGAAGCGGTCGCCGACCGGCACAATGCCGACCTGCGGCTCGTGCAGTTCGTGGATGAGCGCCATGTCGGAGAAGATGTCGGTGTCGCCCATGTGGTAGAGCGTCTTCTCGTCGGGAAAATGAAGGACCAGCCCGCCCGGATTGCCGAGATAGGTGTTGCCGCCACCTTCCCCTCCGAAGGACGAGGAATGCCACGCCGGCACGAAGGTGGTGGTGAAGGAGCCGCAATCGACCGTGCCGCCAAAATTGCCGGGATTGATCTTGCCCTCGGCGACGCCCTGGCCGACGAGGAACAGGCACGTCTCGTAGTTGGCGACAAGCATCGCGCCGGTCTTCTGCAGGACGGCCGCGGCGTCGCCGACATGATCGTTGTGGCCGTGCGTGACGAGGACGTGCGTCACGCCTTCGGCCGGCCCCTCCCAGCCCTTGTCCCACGACGGATTGCCGGTGAAGAACGGATCGATCAGGATTTTCGCCTTCGCCGTTTCGACGCCGAACGTCGCGTGACCGTACCATGTGATCTTCATCGGAAATTCCTCCCGCTCGATTTTCGGTTGACGAGAGAATAGAACGGCCGGCGAAGAGGTCAAAGGAAAGCGCGATACAATTGCCGACACTCGCGGTTGACGAACTGTTGCGGGAATTGCCGCCGGGCAGGACTCTGGCCGGCATCGACCTCGGGACGAAGACGATAGGCCTTGCGGTTTCGGACCGTTCCCGCGCCTTTGCGCATCCGCGGCCGGTCATCCTCAGGAAAAAGTTCTCCCTCGATGCGGAAAGGCTGCTGGCGGCCCTGCGGGCGGAGGAAGCAGGTGGGATCGTCATCGGCCTGCCCGTCAACATGGATGGTTCGGAGGGGCCGCGCGTCCAGGCCACCCGCGCCTTCGTCCGCAACATGGAGAGATTGACGGACCTGCCTTTCGCCTTCTGGGACGAGCGGCTTTCCACGGTCGCCGCAGACCGGGCGCTGATCGAGATGGACGTATCCCGGAAAAAACGGGAGACGCGGATCGATTCCGCCGCCGCCGCCTTCATCCTGCAGGGTGTGCTGGACCGCCTTCAGGCGCTCGGCCGCCGGGCGGAGCCTTCGGCGTAGGGCGGCAGGGCGATCTGCGCATATGGGCCGACTTCCGATTCCTGCTTCTCTATCGATTCCATCATGGCGTCGGCGATGGAACGGACACGCCGGTCGCGAAACCAGGACCGAATCGCCTTCCGCCTGCGGAAGGCATAGAGCACCGCGATGAAGACCGTGTCGAACAGGCAGGCCTTGGCGACCAGACCGGGAATGGTCGCCGGATCGACGCCGAGGATCTGGCCGTAGATGTCGAACACGAAGTCATGCATGTTGCGCGTCAGCATGACGTAGCCGAAATTCATGTCGTTAAGCGACAGGAAGTACCAGCCCCAGAAGAGCGCGAGCGGCGCGGCCCAGGCGGCGAGGAGATAGCGCATCAGCGTTGCTCTCCGTTCGTCCGCGGAAGAAGCCGATGCACGAGGCTTTCGTGGGCGGCGCCTAGCGCCATGCCGCGCGCCGCCGCGCCAAGCCGCTCGGCTGCCCGCTCCTGGGCCATGATGGCAATGCGCCGCTCGGCGCATACTGCAAGGTAGGACGCAAGCAGCGCCGCCAGCTCGACTGCCAGGGACCGGTAGAATCCGGACACCGCCGGGGCCGAAGCGCATCCGACGAAGACAAGGGTCAGCATCGCGACGGCGCTTCCGAACGACAGCCTTGCGACTTCGTCGATCTCGCCGCCGTCGCCCGCGCGATCGAGAAGCCCGGTGACGAACGTCCAAAGGAACAGCGCCGCGACGATCCCGAAGGCGACCGCCAGCATCGCACAAAGCGCAGGCGCCGGCATGGGCAGCGAGCCTGCGACGAACTCTATGCCGATCGCCGCCAGCACGTCCGGGAAATTCTGGCCGCCATGAAGCCCGGCAAGCGCCGCCAGCGCGGCGAAGACCACCGTCCAGTGTAACGAGACAAAGATTGTGAGGACTCGGTTCATCGCTCCCCGCTTATCCACGCAAACTGGGACGCCCCGGCCCGGGCGGCAATGGAAACCATTTGTTAAGGTTAACGGAAGGTTTCAGTGGGGAGAAGTGGCGCTTCTTTCGAAACGACAAGAGCCAGGACCCTACCCCACCTCCGGGTAGAGCGTGTCGAGGATCATGCGCGCATCATGGCGACCGTCGAGCATTCCATAGGTGGCGCGCCACTGGCCGCCGAGACGCGTCTCCACAAAGGCGTCGGCGATGCGCCCCGCGCCCAGCCGCTTCAGTTCGGCGGCGGCGGCGGAAAGCGCGAGCTGCTCGGCGAAGATCCGCCCCGAGCCCTCGTCCGAGAGCGCTACCTGCATCGCCGCGCGCAGCACCCCGACGGTCCCCTCTCCCGCCATGCCGAGGTCGCGCCCGATCGTTTCCAGCACCTCGTCGAAAAGCCCCGGTCCACGCTTCAGCACACGCAGGACATCGAGCGCCATGACGTTGCCTGAACCTTCCCAGATGGCATTGACGGGCGCCTCGCGATAATAGCGGGCGAGCGGCGCCTCCTCGATGTAGCCGTTGCCGCCAAGGCACTCCATCGCCTCGTAAAGCAGCGCCGGTGCGATCTTGCACACCCAGTATTTGACCACCGGCGTCATGGCGCGCGCGAAAGCGGCCTCGGCGCGGTTCTCCGCCGCCTCGTCGAAGGCCCTGGCCAGGCGGAAGGACAAGGCGGTCGCGGCCGCAACGTCGAGCGCCATGTCAGCCAGTACGCGCTGCATCAGCGGCTGCTCGACCAAGGTCTTGCCGAAGACCTTGCGGTAGCGCGTGTGATGCACTGCTTCGGCCAGGCCCGCGCGCATGATCGCCGAAGACCCGAGAGCGCAGTCGAGCCTGGTTAAGGTCACCATGTCCATGATGGTGCGGATGCCCTCCCCGGCTTCGCCGATCATCTCGGCGACCGTGCCGACGAACTCGACCTCGGAGGAGGCGTTGGAGCGGTTGCCGAGCTTGTCCTTCAGCCGCTGGAAACGGAAGCCGTTGACCGTGCCGTCGCTCAAGACGCGCGGCACGAGGAAGCAGGAAAGCCCCTCGCCCGCCTGTGCCAGTACCAGGAAGGCGTCGCTCATCGGCGCCGACATGAACCATTTGTGGCCGTTGATGCGATAGAAACCGTCGCTCGCACGCTCCGCCCTGGTCGTGTTGGCGCGCACGTCGGTGCCGCCCTGCTTCTCCGTCATGCCCATGCCGAGCGTCAGGCCGGATTTCTCCACGGGCGGCTTCTGCGCGGGATCGTATTTACGCGAGATGACGCGCGGCGCCCATTCGCGGAAGAGCTTCGGGTTCGCCATCAGCGCGGCAAGCGAGGCGCTGGTCATGGTGATCGGGCAGAGATGCCCGGTTTCGAGTTCCGACGTGAGGTAATAGCGCGCGGCGCGGATCTGGTGGCGGCGGCCGGTCTCCGCCTCGCCGTTCTCCCATATCGAGCAGTGCAGGCCGTTAGCCATCGAACGGCGCATCAGCGCATGGTAGGCAGGGTGGAATTCGACGATGTCCAGCCGGCGACCCTGTCGGTCATGGGTCCTGAGCTTCGGCGTTTCGGCATTGGCGAGGCGCGCCAGTTCCTGCGCCTCCTGCGTCATTACGAAACGACCGAGCGTGTCGAGGTCGTGCCGGACCGGCTCTGAAAATTCCTCGGCAAGCTGGATGAGCAGCGGGTCGCCGCGCCAGGCGTTGGAGCCGGTAAGCGGCGGCGACTGGTTGGTTACCTCCTGGGTCACGCTATTCTTCCTTCGGCTGCTCGATCGATTCCGTACCCTTTCCCAGGAAGTTAGGGAACAGGCGAACCATTGGCACCGGTGGAAAGCGTCTTGCGGGTCAGCAATAGCCTTCCGGTCCGATATTCTGCTGGTCGCTGTAGCGGGCGCCATGCGCGAAGCCGACCGGCAGGATCGCCTCGATCTCCTCGATGTCCTTCGGCGTCAATACAATGCCGGCTCCTGCCGCGTCCTGCTCCAAATGTTGGGGCGAGCGCGTGCCCGGGATCGGGATGACATGCGGCGCACGGGCAAGCACCCATGCGAGCGCCAGCGCCGAGGGGGAGTGCCCCTTGCCGCGCGCATAGGCATTGAACCGCGCGACCCTCTCCTTGTTGTAACCGAAATTCGGCTCGGTGAAGCGTGGCGTGGCGCGACGGAAATCCTTCTCGCCGAAACGCTCGGGATCCGGCATGGCGTCGGCGAACATGCCGCGCGCCAGCGGCGAGAAGGCGACGAGCGCGGCGCCGAGCCGGCCCGTTGCCTGGACGAGACCGAGTTCCGGCAGCCTGGTCCATAACGAGTACTCGCTTTGGACAGCGGCCACCGGATGCACCTTGCAGGCCCTTTCGAGCGACGCCGGCGATATCTCCGAAAAACCGATGCCGCCGATCTTTCCTTCCTCCTTGAAGCGGACGAGCGTCCCGACGACATCCTCGATCGGGATGCGCTGGTCGCGGCGGTGGATGTAATAGAGGTCGACATGCTCGACGCCGAGACGGCGCAGCGATCCTTCCAGGCATTCGCGAAGATATTCCGGCGTGTTGTCGAAGCCGCGCGGCGGGCCACGCTTGATGCCGCCCTTGGTGGCGATGCGAAAACGATGCGGGCGCCCCCGGATGAAGCTGCCGATCACCTCCTCGGCGCGTCCGTCGCCATAGATGTTGGACGTATCGAGGTGGTCGACGCCGAGTTCGAGCGCACGCGACAGCGTCCTGTGGCTTTCCGCCTCGTCCGTCTCGCCGTATGAGCCGCCGAAACTCATGCAGCCGAGGGCGATAGCGCCGACGAGAGGCCCATCGGCCCCGAGCTTGCGTTTTTGCATCGATTCGTCCTGTGAAGTCTGGAGGGGATCAAGGCCACGCCGGCAGCGTGGTGGGAGGACCCGATTTATAGCCGCCTCGTGCGGCGGCTGCCAACCCGCATTTGATTGGCGCGGGTTCGCGAAGTCAGTGCTTCTGCGCCTGCACGAGATACGCGTCGATCTCGCTGTCGCCCAGCCATCGCATGGCCTCCATGCGGTGCAATCCCTCCACGAGGATGTAGCGCTTTCCGTCGTGGCGAATGCGGATAGGCGCCTTGAGTCCGTTCTCCAGTATGTCCTCGGCCAGGACGCGCACCGTTTCCGGGTGCAGCGTCTTGCGGCGCGCCGTGGGGATATAGATGTCGTCGATGGGTACTTTCTTGGCGGTCAGCATATCCAGGCGAGCTTATCGTGAAATCACGCAAGTGTCGCCTCGGAAAGGCGGGCAGCTTCTCCCTTTTTGGCACGCGGCTTCTGAAAACGCGGCGGCGTCGCGCGTCATGTCGCTTCCCTCGCGCTAATGGTCGCCGCCACTGCTATCGCCACGCTTTCCCAGGCTCGATATTCGGCGCGAAATTGCGTCCTTATGAGGTTTGCCATGAATGAAGGCCTGGAGCCGGCCGAACCCGTGCCCGTCGCCGAACGATCGCGCCGCGGCGGCCGCGCTGCCAAGCGCGCCGGCGGCTCCGCCGCTTTCGAGCAGCCGCCTTTCCGCCAGCATCGCATCCCGTTCCAGCCGACGTCCATCGTTTCCGACGACGAACTGGAGTCGATTCATCTGGCGTCGCTGAGGGTGCTGAAGGAAATCGGCGTCGATGTGCTGCACGACGAAGCCCGCGCCCTCATGAAGAAGGCTGGAGCCGACGTGCGCGACGGAACGCAGCGTGTCCGCTTTGATGCCGACATGATCCTCGAATGGATCGCGCATTGCCCGCCGCGCTTCACGCTGCATGCGCGCAACCCGGCGCACAATCTCGATTTCGGCGGCAATGCCATCATCCTCGCCCAGATGGCCTCGGCGCCCAATTGCTCGGACACCGACAGCGGCCGCCGGCCCGGCAACCAGGTCGACTTCCGCAACTTCGTCAAGCTGGCCCAGATGCACAACGTGCTCCAGTGCACGGGCGGCTATCCGGTGGAGCCGATCGACGTGCACCCGTCCGTGCGGCACCTGGAATGCCTGCGCGACCTGGCGACCCTCACAGACAAGGTCTTCCACATCTATTCGCTCGGCAAGGAGCGCAATGTCGACGGCATCGAGATCGCCCGCCTCGCGCGCGGCATCAGCCGGGAGCAGTTCGAGAAGGAGCCTTCCTGCTTCAGCGTCATCAACACCAATTCGCCGCTCAAGCTCGACGTCCCCATGATGGAAGGCATCATCCAGATGGCGGGCGCGGGACAATGCGTGATCGTGACCCCATTCACCCTTGCCGGCGCGATGGCGCCCGTGACCATCGCCGGCGCGGTCGTGCAGCAGAACGCCGAGGCGCTCGCCGCGATCGCCTTCGCGCAGATGGTGAAGAAGGGCGCGCCGGTAGGCTATGGCGGCTTCACCTCGAACGTCGACATGAAGTCGGGCGCGCCGGCCTTCGGCACGCCGGAATACATGAAGGCGCAGCTTCTCGGCGGCCAGCTGGCGCGTCGCTACGGCATTCCCTATCGCACCTCGAACACCTGTGCCGCCAATACGGTCGATGCGCAGGCGGCCTATGAGAGCGTCTTTTCGCTGTGGGGCGCGATCCAGGGCGGCGGCAATTTCATGATGCACGGCGCCGGCTGGCTCGAAGGCGGCCTGCGCTGCTCCTATGAAAAGATGATCCTCGACATCGACCTTTTGCAGATGGTGGCGGAGTTCCTGACGCCGCTCGACCTCTCGCAGGACGCGCTTGCCGTCGAGGCGATACGCGACGTCGGGCCCGGCGGCCATTTCTTCGGCACGCAACATACGCAGGACCGCTATCGCAACGCCTTCTATTCGCCGGTGCTGTCGGACTGGCGCAACTACGAAAGCTGGATGCTGGCCGGGGCACCGACGGCGATCGAGAAGGCCAACCGGGTGTGGAAGGAGCGGCTGGCCAGCTACGAAAAGCCCTATATCGACCCGGCTATCGAAGAAGAGCTCAACGACTTCGTCAACCGCCGCATCGCCGAAGGCGGCGCCCCGACTGACTTTTGATATTCAACGTCTTTTCTTAGTCACGGATCGATCTCTATGAAATCCCATGCAAAAGCAGTTGTAATCGGCGGCGGCGTCGTCGGCTGTTCGGTGCTCTATCACCTGGCGAAGGCCGGCTGGACCGACATCATGCTGATCGAGCGTTCGGAACTGACTTCCGGCTCGTCCTGGCACGCCGCCGGCGGCTTCCATACGCTGAACGGCGACCCGAACGTCGCCAAGCTGCAGGCCTACACCGTCCAGCTCTACAAGGAACTGGAGGAGCTCTCCGGCCAGTCCTGCGGGCTGCACCTGACCGGCGGCGCCATGGTCGCCGACAGCCCGGAGCGCATGGACTTCCTGCGTCTCGCCCACGCCAAGGGCCGCTATCTCGGCATGGACACTGAACTGATCACGCCCTCCGAAGTGAAGGCGATGTTCCCGCTGATGGACGAGACGAATTTCGTCGGCGCGATGTGGGACCCGGTCGAGGGCCACCTCGACCCCTCCGGCACGACGCACGCCTACGCAAAGGCCGCGCGCAAGCTCGGCGCCGAAATCGTGCTCAGGAACCGGGTCGTCGAGCTGACACAGGAGCCGGACGGCACCTGGAACGTCGTCACCGAACAGGGAACGGTGAAGGCCGAGCACGTCGTCAATTGCGGCGGCCTGTGGGCGCGCGAGGTCGGCCGCATGGTCGGGCTGGAACTGCCGCTTCTGGCGATGGAGCATCATTACCTGCTGACCGAGGACATCCC